>NZ_DJBB01000046.1:0-3650 GCF_002429865.1 Empedobacter sp. UBA5987 | reverse complement strand
TAGTGTTGTGCAACAAGCACATACTATTTGCGAAAAAACGGGCTGAAGGCTAACTTTTTTGTCATTATTTTCCGCTCGCAAAATTGCTTATCTTAAAACAATACACTAATTTAGTTTTAGCCAAGCAATTTGCTTGAACGGACGAACTTGAACTTCGTTCAATTTCTCTCCCGTTCTTCGCAAATACTCGGCTCGTTATGCGTCACCCTATGAGCGACACTACTAATCATCAACATTAGACTAAATGACAAACAAAATAACTTCATATATTGACAAGTTTGTAAAACTGACAGAAGAAGAAAAGAAGCTTTTTAGTTCTTGTTTCAAAGAAGAAAAAATTAAAAAACGACAATTCATAGTTCAACCAAACTTTATAGCCAAGCACAGACACTATGTTTTGCAAGGAGCATTTAGGGCTTATTTTGTGGCTGATGAAGGGCAAGAACACACAATTACTTTTGCCATTGATGACTGGTGGATTACAGATTATAACAGCTATATTTTTCAACAACCTGCGACAATGTTTGTGGTTGCATTAGAAGACAGCATAATTTTACAACTTGACTATGAAAAAGAACAAGAACTAAAATTACAAAATCACAAATTTGAAACTTTTTTTAGGATAATGGCAGAACGAGGACTTGCTGCTCAACAGAGAAGAATAATTTCAAACCTAACCCAAACAGCCGAAGAACGCTACGAAACTTTTTCAAATAAATATCCTCAAATCGTGCAAAGAGTTCCTCAATATGCTTTAGCTTCTTATTTAGGAATGACGACTGAATTTTTATCCAGAATAAGAAATAAAAGGGTTTCAAAGAAAAGTTGAACTACATCAACCAAATTTCCTAAACTACATCATTTTTATCTATTGTAAGTCATCGCACCTTTGTATCGTCAATAAAGACAAACAATATTTAAAAAATAATAAAATGACAACATCAGAAAAAAGAACTTACACGGTTCCAACAAGAGAAGAAGTATCTGCAAACAATCAAGGTATGTTTGACAACCTCCAAAAAGGTTTAGGTTTTGTTCCTAATTTGTATGCCTATTTCGCTAAAAATGAAACAGCATTAGGCGACTATTTAACGCTTCAAAATCGAAAAAGCACATTAAGAGCCAAAGAAAGAGAAGTGATAAACTTGGTAACAAGTCAAATTAATGGTTGTCGTTATTGCCAATCGGCTCACACAGCATTAGGAAAAATGAATGGTTTTTCAGACGAACAAATTTTAGAAATTCGTAAAGGAACAGCAAGTTTCGACAGTAAGTTAGACGCTTTGGCAAAATTCACAGCATCAGCAGTTGAAAATCGTGGACGTGCAACCGAAGAAAGCAAAGAAGCATTTTTTGGAGCAGGTTACAGCGAAGCCAATATGATAGATGTAATAATAGTTGTTGGCGATAAAATTATTAGCAATTATTTACACAACTTGACAGAGTTTGAAATTGACTTTCCTGTTGCAGAAAAATTATAATTGGTTGAAGCGTAAAAATAAAACGTATTTTTCTCTAAGCAATCACCCCAATTTTTTCAATTACAATTCTTTTAAAAATAAATAAAATGAGTAAAATAAATAAGTTAGGCTATAAAATAGCCGTTTCAGGTGTCGTCGTTGTATTACTTTGGATTGGTTTTTTTAAATTCACACCATCGGAAGCTGTAGGCATAAAACCTTACGTTGAAAACCACTTTTTGATGTCGTGGATGTACAAAGTGTTGAGCGTTCAAGTCGTTTCAAATATCATTGGGCTTTTCGAAATCATTGTTGGTATTGGTTTAATATGGAGTTTATTTAAACCTCAAGTTGGAAAAATATTTGGCTGGGCAGCAGTCGTTATTTTTGGCACAACTCTAAGTTTTTTATTGACAACGCCAGGTATTAATAAAATAATTGATGGTGTACCCACTACAGACTTTTTTGTTTTGAAAGATATTATGGCATTGGGTATTTCGTTAATGGTGGTTTATAATGAAACGGGTTTGGTTGAAAAGTAGTCTTTTATCTCCTTAGTATAAACGCTCTGGTTTATATTTTTACATCAAAAAAGGCGTTTTTACCGAGGGGGCAATTGTAATATTACCGAAACAATTATTCTTTTAAAAATAGAAAAATTACTGCAATAAAAACCGTGGACGTGCAAACGAAGAAAGCAGAGAAGCATTTTTTGGAGCAGGTTACAACGAAGCCAATATGATAGATGTAATAATAGTTGTTGGCGATAAAATTATCAGCAACTATTTACACAACTTGACAGAGTTTGAAATTGACTTTCCCATTGCTGAAAAAATCTAACCTAAATAGACAAATTTCATTACTTTTTAAGCGGATTTTGAAGATGTTATTTATCTTTGAAGTCTGCTTTTTGTATTTAATATTACCTAAAAAAGACATCAATATTGGATACTAAAACTATTACAGGAAAAGAAGGGCGAACGCATAACAGCGGTTTGGCAAAAGTGGCGGTTCAGTGCTCCGCAGACACATTTGTGGTTAATCAAAGTTTGGTTCTCCGCATCAACATTTGTGGTAAAAATCGCCACCTTCGCCAAGCCGCAAAACGTTAGGCAAAATTATAAGAAAATGAAATCAACTATTAAATTTTTATTAAAAATATTCATTGTCACAGCATTATTATTTGGAATTATGTTAGTAATTCCAGAATTATTTTCAAATCAAAAAATTGAAATAAAAGAAATTAGTATAAAAGCATTAATCTTTGGACTTCTTATGACCATAATTCTTGGATTACTTCAAATGGTTAAAATGAAAAAAAACGGAATAAGAAATGCTTCTGACTTGGACTTTAAAGTTAGTCAAAAATCAACATTTACTTCAAAATTAACTTTAAATGAAATATTTGATGAATTAAAAACTAAATACAAATCAATAAACCTTACTTCAGAGAAAATCATTATAAGAACGTCTATTAGTTTATATTCTTGGGGCGAAAACATTGAAATTACAAAAGGAAGCACTAATGAATTTGAGTATGAAATTACGAGTAAGCCACAATTACCAACAACCTTGATTGATTATGGCAAAAATAGTGAAAACATCTTGAAAATAAAGAAAATAATAAATAACTTCGCCTAACATCGGTAACTGTTGCACANNATTTTGTAGAAGCGTAGTTCTTTCCTTGTTTTAAGGAAAGAACTTGAGCTAAAACACTTGATTTTTTCACTGTAAAGCGCAGGTATTTCTTCAAGTTGTAGGATAAACTTGACATCAAAACGTGTTTATTGGCTTGTGATATTCCTCTGCTGTTGATCCGTTTTAGGTTAAAAAAGTTTATCAACGTTCCTAAAACTGGTTCTACTGTTGCACTTCGGCGTTTAACTAACCTGCGATGATAGGCTTTGTTTTGGGTGAGTTTTTCGTGCATTTTATCGTAAAGTGGTTTATGAATACTTTCTTCCAGCTTTTTAAACTTGGTTACCTTTCCACAACACTCGGCTCTTAAGATGCATTTACCGCAGTCATGTTCAGAGCTTCTGTAACTTTTCTTTTCGTAACCTTTACTATCAATTAAAGTTCGTTTAAATGGTAAAAAAGCTTTATTTCCGCCTTCTTTAATACATTCGTATCGGTTTTCTTTTTTATTGAAAATAAAGCCTTCACGTTCGGGTTTATATTGTCCAA
>NZ_DJBB01000061.1:0-56142 GCF_002429865.1 Empedobacter sp. UBA5987 | reverse complement strand
ACAGTTAGTAAGATACTACCTTAAAAAAATCAGTAGTGTACTCCGTTACTTTATGATGGACTTTATTTCCACTCGAAATACGATGAATTCCTAATTCATTTATCGTTTTATAAGAACTCAATTTTGGAGTGATAAAAATATTGAGTGGCAAACCTACTTCATTAATTACTTTTTCAATATCTGACTTTTCTTCAATCAATGGAACAAAAATTCCATCAGCTCCAGCTTCTTTGTATACTTTTCCTCTTTTTATTGTTTGATCTAATACGTCATTTACTTTTGTTGTGTAAGTATCAATTCTTGCATTAATAAAAATATCCTTGTTTTTTGATTTCACATACGCTTTAATGCATTTTATTTTTTTCTCTAAAATTCCATCGCCTGACAATTTTCGCTTTTCTTCATCCGTATTTCCATCTTCTAAATTAATTCCGACAACGCCTACATCAACTAATTTTTCTATATAATTGTTCAAGATTTGCAAATCTTCAGTAAACCCACTTTCTATATCTGCTGAAACAAAAAGCGATGTTGATTTCGTAATTCTTTCAATTAGATATAACATCTCATCAAACGAAATATTCTGCCCATCTTCATAGCCTAGCATATTTGCAATTGCATGACTCGAGGTTCCTATAGCTAAAAAACCAGCTTCTTCTGCCGCCTTAGCACTTATTGCATCCCAAACATTCGCAATAATAAACGGATATTTTTGATGGTGTAATTCTTTAAAACTTTCTAATGACATAATTATTTTTTTTGGTTTGAAAGAAGTACAACAATAACCATTCAATTTACTGATTATAAACATTTGTAAATACTTACAAATATTTGTAAACGGATATAGTATTAAATGTAAATTAATTATGATTTATGTAAAATTATTTTTAAACGATTAATCAGATAAATTTTTAGTAAAAACTATTTTAATAAGTATAATTGAGCACAAACTTTTGCATCAGATAAAGCTTCATGATGGTTGAGTTGAAGATTAAATCGGCGAGCACAATCGGATAATTTTGTAGGAACAATTCCTTTCTGTTTGAAAATTCTGTATGTACATTCCCACTTTTCGGCAAGGTTAAGTTGAGAGTAATTGAGGCTATAAAACTCCATTGTATTCTTCAAAACAGAACGATCAAACGATTCGTTATGTGCAACAACAAGCTGATTTTGTAAACGATGTTTGATTTCAAAATAGACGTCTTCAAAACTTGGTGCATCAATTGTGTCTTCGGGACGAATTCCATGAACCAAAATATTATGATAATTATATTGATTTTGTGGTGGTTGAATTAACGTGTAATACTCGTCTGTAATCACATTATCTGTCACAGTTACAATTCCAACCGCGCAAGCAGAATTACGATAATTGTTTGCAGTTTCGAAATCGATGGCAACAAAATTTTCCATAATTTATATTTTGTTCGATATAAAATTAATGATATTTTCTTGTTCGAAAGGAGAAAACCAATTGACAGTTTCATCTTTTTTGAACCATGTCATTTGACGTTTTGCAAAACGTCTTGTATTCTTTTTGATTTCTTCTATTGCAAAATCCAATGTAATTTTCTCTTCAAAAAAGTCGAACAATTCTCGATAACCAACAGTTTGCAAAGCATTCAAATCTTTTAAAGGAAATAAATTTTTTGCTTCATTTAATAAACCTTCGTTCATCATAATATCAACTCGACGATTGATTCGGTCGTACATTTCTTCGCGAGGAAGTTCTAAACCGATTTTAATTATGTTAAATGGACGTTTGTTCAAATCTTGATTTCTGAAGTTAGAGAAAGGTAAACCCGAAGATCTAAAAATTTCTAAAGCACGTGTTACACGCTGTTTATTGAAAATATCAACTTCTTCAAAATACTTTGGATCGACTTCTTGCAATTCTTTTTGCAATTTTTCAATTCCAAATTCAGCAAGCTCATTATTCAAATCTTCTCTAATTTTAGGATTAACATCAGGAAATTCGTCAAAGCCAACTGTGATCGCTTTTTCATATAAACCAGATCCACCAACCATGACGCAAATGTCATTTGTTTTGAAATAATTATTCAAAAAAGCTAAGCCATCACGCTCAAAATCACCAACCGAATATTTTTCGTGAATAGAAATATTTTGAATAAAATGATGCTTCACTTCAGTCAATTCTTCCTCAGAAGGAACAGCAGTTCCTATCTTCATTTCTTTGAAAAATTGACGACTATCACAAGAAATAATTTCGGATTGAAAATGTTTTGCAACTTCTATTGCCAAATTGGTTTTACCAATTGCAGTTGGTCCAACAATAGAAATTAAGGTTTTATTATTTTGAATTTTTTGCATGTTATATGAAATCGAGCGCAAGATACTTCGATATTTTATGAAAAGAAAAAGCTTCTATAAAAAATAGAAGCTTTGTAAATTATATTGATCTTTAATTAATCATTAAAGTGGTAAAGGAAAACCACATCCGCCGTATAAGCAGGTTTCGGATTATCTTTAATTTCTAAATTTGCTTCGATGACAACTTTTGCAATTCCTCTCAAATTAGTAATAGATTTCAATTTTGCAGTTAATCTTACCTCACTATCAACCA
This sequence comes from Empedobacter sp. UBA5987, assembly GCF_002429865.1. NCBI lineage: Bacteria > Pseudomonadati > Bacteroidota > Flavobacteriia > Flavobacteriales > Weeksellaceae > Empedobacter > Empedobacter sp. UBA5987. The sequence goes on along the minus strand of NZ_DJBB01000061.1, from coordinate 53,558 downwards.
AAACAGCTTGTCCAAATCTCAAATTTTCAATTCCATAATTGATTAACATTTTGATGTTGCGCACTTCCGCAATTTGATCCCACAAATGTGGAATTAAAGATAGCGTTAAATAACCATGCGCTATTGTTTTTTTGAAAGGTCCTTCGTTAGCTGCTTTTTCAGGATCTGTATGAATCCATTGATGATCTAAAGTTGCATCAGCAAAGCGATTGATTTGTTCTTGATTTATTATATGCCAGTCAGATTTACCGATTTCTTTACCTTCGAAAGCTTTGTATTCATCGAAATTATTAATAATTACCATTATTCAGGTGTTTTAGTTTTTAGTATTGTATTGCTCAAATCTAATGAATAATCGTCAGATAATAAATTTTATTTATGAGAAAGAGAGCATTTTTTGAATAATCTAAAAATAAAAAATCCGACTGAAAATTCAATCGGATTTTTTATAGCTATTTAATTTATTGCTACTCAATAATTTTTGCATCTTCAACATTTGCATAGGCTCTTTGCGTATCTCTCCATGCAAGATATTTAATAATTTCTTTGTTGAAATATTTCATTCCAAAAAGTAAAATCCCAAAATCATCTATCAAACCAAAAGGTCCAAATAGCGCTTCTGGAATAAAATCGATTGGAGAAATAATGTATAAAGTTGCTACAAATCCAAGAAATAAATTCATGTTGTCAGGTTTATAACTTCCTTTTTTGTAATCACCTAACATATTGAAAAAAGCCTTTACTTTTTCAAAAAAAGATTTGTCTTTTTGAGCTGCCATTGCTGCTTCTCCAGCGACTTTAAAGAATTTTGATTTTTTCATTTCACAAAATATGTTTTAAAAACGTATTATGTATTACAAAGTACATGCCAAAACATTTAAATTGATTTTTGTGTCATGTTAAAACTTTATGTTACATTGTTTTACTTGTTTTTCTTTTTCAGTTTAATGATTTTTGCATTCAATATTCTGTCAAGCTTTGGATATCTTTCGCGCATTAATTTTGTGCTGTTAAAAATTTCTTCATCTTCCATTGTTTGTCCAGCGTAACCATCATACAAACTTTCTACAACATTCATTCCGTTCACCACTTTTCCAAAACTTGGAAAACCTACTACATCATTGGAATTGATTGTATCCAAACGATGATTATCTTTCAGATTAATAAACAAATCCAAATCTCTTGTGTTTTTTCCTGCGCGCGCAAAACTCAAAGCTCCTTTACTATTTCCAGCAATAACAGGTTCATCTTCTACAATAAACTTTTTCCATTGATTAGAAACAATTGTGTCTGTATTTCCAAATTGGGCGACAAAATTCGGAACAACACGATAAAAAGTTCCATCTTCGAAAAAATTGTATTTAACCAATTGATAAAAACGATCAACAGCTTTTGGCGATAACTTTCTTTCAACTTCGATATCAATATTTCCTTTTGTTGTTTCAAATCGAGCAACAAAATTTTCTGGCGCTTGTTTTGTTGTCCATTTTTTATGAAAAACCGTTTTGCTAGAAGTACAAGCCGAAAGCGTAATAAGTGTAAATAATGTTAAAGTAATTTGTTTCATGTTTTAATTTTGTGGATTAAACTTAAACAAAAAACGACACTTAGCGTAAGTGTCGTTTCATTATTTTTGCAATTCTTGTTCAATTTTAAAAAACCATTCTGTTTTCTGGTTATAAACTTCCGCTTCGGCAAGCATATAATGTGCTTCTTTGGTTTCTTCATATTTCACGCGATCCATCGTTTCTGGGTTGAAAGGCGGTAAAGGTTGCACTTCTGCACTAAAAGTTTTGGTGTGGCCTTTATATGTAAATGTTTTGGTGATAATTTCTTTTTCCATTGTCTTTTAATCTTTGGTAAAAATACAACTTTTGCAACGGAGAATTTACATTCGGAATAATTTAATTTTTAGGCTGAATTATTTTTTGATAAATAGTAATTTTGCAGCTATATGATTACTCAAAATAATTCTAATCAACAACAAGTTCTTGTCGTTTCTTCGTTTGATGAACTTGTACATACAGCTTTTTCTGGGAAAAATAATGCGATAAATTGGCGGCGAAATTTAGAAGGTGATTTTGAGGAAATTGTGAATCAATTGATTTTAAAGGATGATATTACTGTTATTTCTATTGCTGATTTGAATGATTTAGATTTATCTAATGAAGGAATTAAAGCGAGAAATATTTTGATCAATGATTTACAACAATTAACTGTTTTTGGCGCTTCGCCAACTTTAAACTTACTGAAATGTTATGAACGCGATACTGAATTTGATTTTATTTCGACAGATGTTTATTCATTTCACGTTGATCGTTCGCTAATTCCTACGGATACTTTTTTGTGCACTTACTATGGCGCTTCCAGTGATATTGTTGCAAATGAAGATGTGGAACAAAAAATTTTGATTCCAGAAATTAGAGAAAAACTATTCGAATTATATGATGGATACATTGATGGTTTTGAAGATTTTTTGAAAGAATATTTCTTTGATTTGCATTATCAAATTCGTCCAGGTGTTGAACCAATTAATTTAGGATTAGGAAATCTTTGGCGATTGGCAGTTGATCATCCAGAACAAAAAGTTTTGCCTTGTGTACATCGCGCGCCGAAAGAAAATAAAGATGAATATCGATTATTGTTAATCTGTTAGGAATAAATTAATCAAATAACTATTAATAAAAATTATATAATTTAGATTCAAAAGATTAGGCTTTTGAATGAAGTCAAGCTTTTATTATTACAATGGTTTCACTAAATTTGCGTACATTTATTGATGAATAATTATTGTTAATTTAATTTCTATTATTATGAACAAAGAATCAGATATACTAAAATTAGAAGAAGCAGGAGCGTTAAATCGTTTAGCTAAATCTGCATCGCAAGCTGCAATTAGAGTTTCAGAAGCATTAGATTTATCAGTTCAATATGTTCAAGGAAATCGAATCATCGAGAGAAAACCTAATGGAGAAATTAAGGTGATTAAAACAATAGATCGAATAAAAGTTCCAGCTGAATTGAAAAAAGGAGCTAAATTATGTCTAAAATAAAACGTTTACGCGTTTTTGCTGGTCCAAATGGATCTGGAAAGTCTACTTTATTCGATTCAATCTCATCAAAATTTAATGCTGGATATTTTATTAATTCAGATTTGATTGAAAAAGAAATTTCTTTAAAAGGTTTTATTGATTTGGATCGATATGAACTAAAACTTACCGAAAAAGATTTTGAAGATTTTAAAACTGAACCTGCTTCAATTTCATTATTCGAAAAAGCAAATAACGAAGGAAAAGCAATTGATGTGCAGTTTCGAAATAATGTTTTGGTTGATAAATCTAAGTCTACACATAGTTACGAAGCGTCTTTTATTACTTCATTTATTCGAAAACACTTATTGATTAAAGGTAAATCTTATTCATTTGAAACGGTAATGAGTCATCCTTCTAAAATTGATGAAATAGTGGATGCTAAAAATCGTGGTTTCAAAACATATATGTATTTTGTCTGTATTGAAGATCCTTTGATTAATATTTCTCGAATTGAAAATAGAGTAGAAAAAGGTGGTCACGCTGTACCAGATGAAAAGGTGATTAAACGATATCATTCTACTTTAATGAATTTATTTCCAGCTTTAAAAATTGTAGATAAAGGCTATATTTTTGATAATTCAACTCAAGAAATGAGATTATTTGCACAAGTTAAGAGAAATGAACTTGAAATAGTTTCGGATAAAGTTCCAAATTGGTTTATAAAACAACTGCAATAAAAATTTTATCTTTGTAATTATAATGGTACAAATGGACGAATTCCAATTTAAAACGCCATTTATTACAAAGATTACATCAAATACTATGGATTTACAAGATCAATTAAAAAATCTTTTTCCTGATCATATACCTGAGCCAGAAGAAGTATCAAATGAAGAACAACATGAGTTATGGATTCAGAAAGAACCATTGATTTGTAAGTTTGAGAAACGAAAAGGGAAAATAAATACAATTATAGAAGGTTACGAAGGAGAAACAGAAGATTTCAAACTTTTAGCAAAAGAAATTAAGCAATTTTTGGGTGTTGGAGGTAGTTTTAAAGACGAACAAATCATCATTCAAGGAGATTATCGCGATAAGATTATGGCTTTCCTGAAAGATAAAGGATTTAAAGTGAAAAGAGTAGGTGGTTAATAATTTCTTTACAATTATTACTGATAAAAATTGTATATTGTTCTCTTATTTTTAATTATAAAATCATGAGTAAAGCAGCATCAGAATTAGTTTTAAATGCAGACGGAAGTGTTTACCATTGTAATATAAGACCAGAGCATTTAGCAGATACTATTATAACTGTTGGTGATCCAAATCGTGTCGAAAAAGTTTCAAGACATTTTGATACAATCGAGCAGACAGCAAGCAAAAGAGAAATTGTGACGCATACAGGAACGTTGAATGGTAAACGTTTAACAGTTATTTCGACTGGTATGGGAACGGATAATATTGATATTGTTTTATCTGAGTTAGACGCTTTGGCTAACATCGATTTGGAAACTGGTGAGATCAAAAAAGATTTCAGAAAATTATCATTTGTTCGTATGGGAACTTCTGGAGCTTTGCAAGCGGATATTCCTGTTGATAGTTTCGTTATTGGTTCTCACGGTTTAGGTTTAGATGGACTTTTGCATTATTATGTTGGGAGTGAAGCGGTGATGAATAAAGAGGTAGAAGATGCTTTTATTAAACATGTTGATTGGTCGCCGAATAAAGCGCGTCCATATTTAGTAAAAGGATCTGATTTGTTATTAGATAAATTAGCTTCTGAAAAAACAATTCAAGGAGTAACAGCTACAGCTTGTGGTTTTTACGGACCTCAGGGACGTTATTTGAGATTGCAACCAAATCCAGCTGATATTAATGAGCGTTTAACAACTTTTAATTACGAAGGTTTAAGAATCTCTAATTTTGAGATGGAAACTTCTGCAATTTATGGATTATCAGCAATGATGGGACATGAAGCATTGTCGATAAATGCAATTGTTGCAAATAGAATTTTAGGTGAATTTAGTGCTGATTCTTACAAAGCAGTTGATGCAATGATTGAATATTCGCTGGAAAAGTTAACGAAATAATTTCAGATTTATACAAAACAAAAGCTCGAGAATTTTCTCGAGCTTTTTTGATATTATATGATCTAGAATTTTAATTTTAATTCAAATTCATTAATTCTTTTGCTTGATTGATTGCTGCATCTGTTAATTCTGAACCAGAAATCATTTGAGCAATTTCTTCTAAACGTTGTTGTTGAGAAAGTTCTATCACATTTGTTTGTGTCGTTTCGTCAACAACTTCTTTGTAAACTTTTAGCTGATAATTTCCTTTTGAAGCAACTTGTGGCAAATGCGTAATTACTAAAAGTTGCATATTTTCAGCCATTGTTTGCATTACTTTTCCTGTTTCATTCGCAACTTTTCCAGAAATTCCTGTATCAATTTCATCTAAAATCAACGTTGGTAAATGTTGATGCGTTGCCAATAATTTTTTAATCGCTAACATCAATCGAGAACGTTCTCCACCAGAAACAGATTTCTCGAAAATACGCGGTTCCATTCCTTTATTTGCCGAGAATAAAAACAAAACTTCATCTTTTCCAGTTGCTGTGAAATCTGCTGTTTCGTTTAATTGAATCGTTAATTGAGAATTTTCCATTCCCAATTGTGACAACGTATTCAAGATATTTTTTCGGATAATTTCGATAGAAGAAATTCTATTTTTTCTAATTTTAATTACTTGTTTTTCAAGTTTTTCTGAAATTGAATTCAATTCTTTATTTAAGTGAATAATTAAATCACTCAAATTATCAAAACCAGAAGTTTGACTTTCTAATTCGTCACGTTTTGCAATTAATTCTTCAACAGAAATCACATTATGTTTACGCAATAATTTATGAATCAAATCGTAACGATCTGTAATTTCTTGTAATCTTTCAGGATTAATTTCAGTCGAATCTATCAAACTACTCATTTCACCAGAAATATCTTGCAATTCTATTTTAGAAGAAATTAATCGTTCGTAAATAGAATTGTATTGCGAATTATAATCCGAAATTTTATTCAATTTATTGCTTGCTTCATTCAATTGAGAAATGATTCCCATCTCTGGATGTTCCAAAAATTGGTAAGTTTCATTCAAAGTCGAAATAATTTCTTCTACGTTTGACAAAGATTTTATTTCGATTTCCAATTCCTCTAATTCTTCATTTTTTAGCGAAGCATTGTTCAATTCTTCCCACAAATGCAATTTATACTCTAAATCTTGTGATTGATTTTCTAATGAATTTTGAGCGTCTTTTATCTTTTTCTTTGTTGAAATATAATGGTTAAAATCCTTCTTATATTCTTTCAACAAGTCTTTATTTTCTCCATAAATATCCAACATCGAAAGTTGAAAATCAGCTTCAAAAATTTTAGGTGTATTAAATTGAGAATGAATATCAATCAATAATTCTGATAATTCTTGTAAAATAGAGACTTTAACAGGCGTATCATTGATAAAAGCACGCGATTTCCCAGAAGGTAATAATTCTCTTCTCAAAATAGATTCGTCTTCATAATCTAAATCATTCTCTTCGAAAAAATCATTTAATTCAAGATTTTTAATCTCAAAAACAGCTTCGATAATACATTTTTCATCAACATTTTTCAAGGCTTTTAAATCGGCACGTTCGCCTAAAACTAATTTTAAAGCACCTAACAAAATCGATTTTCCAGCACCAGTTTCACCGGTAATTGTGGTCATACCTTGATGAAAATCAATCTCCAATTGATCGATAATGGCGAAATTATTAACGCGAAGAGTTTTTAACATTTACTTTTTCAATTTATTCCAATAATTGTCGTTGTATTTTGGCGCGATTGAATTTAAAATTCCTTTTAGTTTTTCGATATTCACCGTAGAAACCTGTCCGCCTGAAAATACTTGACTAATTTCGCTATTTTTTGCTGTTAAGAAAAGTTCTAGCGGATAAAATTGAGAATAATTTCCTCTTTGGTAAAATTCTAATTGCAATAACGTATTTCCAATCGCATTTTTACCACGAACTTCGTTTTCAGACATAATGTCTAAGCCGTTTCTATGATATTGATAGATAATATTTCGAAGTGTAGAATTATCCGATTTTAGAATATTGTTAATTAAAGCTGTGCGCGATTTTATTCCATCTAATTCGCTCCAACCAGAGAAGTTATTATTTGCTTGACCGAAATCAGCAATTTTCTTCGCCATTTTGAAATACTCAGTTCCGCCTTCTTTCGCAAACGTATCTGCATCATATCCCAAAACTAAATAAATGTAATACGTTAATACATCTGTCAAATTTTTTCCACTGAATTTGCGATCATTGAAAATTAATTCTTCAGATTCTTGGTATTGAAACGTAAAATTATCGTCAGATAAATTAAGAACAGGCGTATAGTACGTTGAGTTAAAAACAGGACGACGAGATTGTACTAAAATCGTACCTTTCATTCTGTTTCCCTCTCGTTCAATTATATTAATGACGAAACTAGCTTCAATTCTTTCGTATGTTTTTAAACGATCATTTGTCCATTTTGTTGAATTAATAAATGTTTTTAATGATCTTTCTAAAGTTTGATAAACCTGTGTGTTAGATCCTTGAACTTGAGAATAATCGACTTTTACATCTGCAATAATATTTTGCGAGAAAGCCGAAATAGCTAAACACGACGAAAAGAAAATTGAGGCTAATTTCTTCATAATAAATTTTATAACTTATTTAAAATGACATTTAAAATATCTTTTGCAACATCTGTTTTTGATTTTGCATCAAATTGTTGCATTGATAAATCTTTGTCAATAATTGTAATTTTGTTTGTATTCTTCTGAAAACCAGCTTCTTTATCTTGCATCGAATTAAGAACTATAAAATCAAGATTCTTTTTGGCTAATTTTTTCTTTGCATATTCTTCTTCGTTATTCGTTTCTAACGCAAAACCAACCAATAATTGATGTGTTTTGATTTCGCCTAACGATTTTAGAATATCAGGATTTTTCACCAATTCGATAATTAAATTATCATCATTTTCTTTCTTAATTTTTTGCTCAGCCATTTCTTTTGGACGATAATCTGCAACAGCCGCCGACATTACAACAACATCAGCATCAGCAAAATTAGCGTGCATCGCTTCGTACATATCACGAGCAGAAACAACATTTATTCGATCGATAGGAAAACCGGTAACAGATTCGTGACTTGGACCACTGACCAAGGTAACTTTAGCACCCAAATTAGTAGCAGCTTTCGCAATCTCGAATCCCATTTTTCCAGAAGAATAATTACCTATAAAACGAACAGGATCTAAGTTTTCGTATGTAGGACCAGCAGAAACCACTACTTTTTTTCCGTGAAGTGGGAGAGTAGCTTCGATTGTACTTTCCAAAAACGCAATAATGTTTTCAGGTTCAGCCATTCTACCTTCTCCAACCAATCCACTTGCTAATTCACCAGCTTCAGCAGGAATACAAATATTTCCGAAAGATTCTAATTTAGCAATATTTTCTAAAGTTGAAGGATGTTTGTACATATCCAAATCCATTGCTGGAGCAAAATATACAGGACATTTAGCTGAAAGATAAGTTGCTAGAACTAAATTATCACATGTCCCATCTGCCATATGTGACAACGTATTTGCTGTGCAAGGCGCAATAATCATATAATCTGCCCAAAGAGCATATTCCACATGATTATTCCAATCCCCTTTATCACCGAAAAATTCCCATTCGACTGGATGTTTGGAAAGCGTGGAAAGTGTAAGTGGAGTAACGAAGTTTTGAGCTTCTGGCGTCATAATAACTTTGACATCAGCTCCTTTTTTGATAAGCCCTCTAACAAGAAAAGCGGCTTTGTAGGCCGCTATTCCGGCAGAAACTGCCAAAAGAATTTTTTTACTATGTAAAACAGACATTATTTATCCTCATTTGGATTTCTGTAATATACGTCATTGTCTAACCATTCCTTAACCGCAATAGAAGTCGGTTTTGGTAATCTTTCGTAGAATTTTGAAACTTCGATTTGCTCTCTGTTTTCAAAAACTTCTTCTAAAGAATCTGTATGTGCAGCAAACTCATCCAATTTCTGAATTAATTCAGTTTTCATTTCTTGGTTGATTTGTTCTGCTCTTTTACCCATAATTACAATCGATTCGTATAAGTTTCCTGTTTTCTCATCGATTTTATTACGATCATAAGTTTGTGTTGTTGGTGCTGCACCGATATCCTTGAAATTCATAATGAAAGAATTTTATATATTTTACTATTATTTATTATTTTGCTCTTTGCTTAATTCAGCTTGATCAGCTTCAAATTTCTTTTTAGCTACTTCTATATCAGCTAATTGTTTTTTAGTCTCCACCATATCTTTGTCGATTTTCTCCATCAATTTATCAGCTTCTGCTTTAAATTTTGTTTGCGGATAATATCTTGTTAACAAAAGATATTGCGTTCTGGCATCTTGTAAACGTAAATCTTTGTTTTCGATACGAGAGAAATTTAATGCCAATTCTGTTTTAGAACGTAATGAATACATCATTGCTTCTTCACGAAATTTAGAATCAGGATATTCATCAACCATATTGTCAAAAGAAACTCCAGCAGCCTTGTATTTCATTGTTTTGTAATAAACTTTAGAAATTTCGAAAGACTTTAATTCTAATTTTTGTCTAAGTTCTGTAATATAATTATTCGCTTCTGCAACGTGTGCTGATTCTGGATACGAATTGATAAACCCTTGTAACTCACTGATTGCTGTGTACGTACTTGTTTGATCCAAGTCATATTTTGGCGAATCTTTGTAATAAGAAAATGCCGATTTGAACAAAGCTTCTTCTGCGCGGCTATCTATAGGATAAGCTCCTGCAAAGCTTTTGAATTGATGTCCTGCTAAACGGAAACTTTTTTCGTTAAAGTTACCTTGTGCCATATTATAGGCAATGTCCGCAGATTTTTCTGTTCCTACAAATGATGTAGAAATTTTTTCATACAATTCGTTTGCCAAATCATATTTACCATCTTGATACAATTGTGTAGCCAATGTAAAGATTTCGTCTTTATCCGTACTTTTCATCGCTTTGTTATAGGTCTTGTTACAAGACACTAAAGAAGCGCCAATTAAAACTACTAAGCTTAGTTTTTTAAACATTCTGCAAATTTAATAAAATTTGAGGACTAAAGTATAAAATATTTTTTTCTTATCCTCTTAATAAAATCTCAAAGTTTTGATTTATTCCGCTGTTGTGTCTGTACTTAATGTAACTATATCACGATCAAATAGATATAAACCTCCTTTGTCAGATCCAATCATTTCTAGCTTATCTAAGATATTTCTTGCTAATTTTTCTTCTTCAATTTGCTCAGAAACATACCATTGCAAGAAATTGTGAGTTGAATAATCTCTTTCTTCTAATGTTAAGCCTACAATTTCGTTAATTGATTCAGAAACAAAGCATTCGTGGTTTAAAATTGCAGTAAAAACTTCTTTCAATGTTGTGAAATCTTGTTTTGGTTCTTCAATTTGTGGAACAAACGCTTTTCCGCCTCTTTCGTTAATAAATTTAATTAATTTTAACATATGCATACGTTCTTCGTCTGCATGCGAGTACAAGAAATTTGCAGTTCCTTCTAAACCTTTCACTTCAGCCCAAGAAGCCATAGCTAAATATAATTGAGAAGAATCTCCTTCTAATTTGATTTGTTTGTTTAATGCGTCTAATATTGTATCTTTTATCATAGCTTTATTTTTTTAGATGTTTGATAATAATTGGTTAATTTTTGTTGTCAAATTAGCTGATGCTGGAACTAAAGGTAATCTTGTAAATGGTTTACAAACTCCTTTTTTATCTAAAACAGCTTTTATTCCGCAAGGATTTCCTTCCTCGAAGATAGCACGTGTAATTTCTACAACTTTGTAATGACCTTCGTAAGCAGCAACAACTTCTTTGTTGATTGCTTTGCGAATCATATCTGTAAAAACAGTTGGAACACCTTGTCCAATAACAGAAATAACACCAGAACCTCCAGCTAAAGTCATTGGAACAGCGAATTCATCATCACCAGAAATAATATTGAAATCTTCGCGTGTATTTTTACGGATAATATCTGTTGATTGTAAGAAATCTGGTGAAGCTTCTTTAATCGCAACAATATTTTTGAATTCATTTGCTAAACGAATTGTTGTATCTGCTGAGATATTAGAACCCGTTCTACCAGGAACATTATACAAAATAATGTTGGCGTCTGTACTTTCTGCAATCGCTTTATAATGTTGATAAATCCCTTCTTGATTTGGTTTATTATAATAAGGAGAAACCGTAAGAACTGCGATATAATCACTCAAATCTGTTTCTTGATATCCATTAATAACTTCTGCCGTATTGTTACCTCCAATACCCAAAACCATCGGAACACGATTAGCATTCGCCTTCTTTATTGTTTCGATTACCTGTTTCTTTTCATCTTTTGTAAGTGTTGCTGCTTCTGCAGTAGTTCCTAAAATAACTAAATACTCAACACCGCCATCGATACTATAGTTTACTAAATTTTCTAATGCAGTATAATCTACGGTACCATCTTGTTGAAAAGGCGTAACCAAAGCAACTCCTGTCCCAATTAATTGTTTCATCTTTTATAAATGTTATTAAATCTAATACTAAGTTAAAATTCGGAATTATATCTTGAATAATCAAATAATAGTGCTAATCTATAATTGGTCTTAGATAAAATCCAAAATCTTTCAAAAATAGCGATTAATTTATAGGAATAAAATTAATTTATGTATAGATTATATGATTTTACTTATAAAAAAAGCCACTCAAAACGAGTGGCTCATATTATTTCTAACTTTAGATTAGTTAAATGTATATTTAAATCCTAAAGAAAAACGCCCAGCTTCAAAATCTGAATCATTTGATAATCTCCAATCAGGCTTCCAATCAAAATGTAAAGCCAAAGGAGCAGATGGAATTTTATATTCTAAACCTGCTTGTGGACGAATACCAAATATTGTTTTATCTTCATAATATCCTTTATCTACAAAAGTTAATTGAGGTCCAACCCCTACATACCATCCTAAGCCATTTGTACCAGAAAAAGGTTGATTATACGTATAATCTGCACCTAAAACAGTAACATGATCTCCAAACATCACCTGTACATTACCAGCGTTTTTACCATCAAAAGAGTGTTTGAATTGTGGACCTACTAATGTTTCTCCATCTCCTAAATCTACAACAACACCTAAAGCATTTTTATAGTTTTGAGCATTTACTTGAGAAATTCCTAATGCCATTACAGCAACTAATAATACTTTTTTCATTTTTATTAAATTTTCAGTTTTTAACTTTGTTATACCATCTATTTTACAAAAAGCGTGCAAATGTTATCTTAATGTTAAGTTTTAACATTTTTAATCGAATAATAATTATATATATTGCTTTGTATGAGTAAGATATTTGGTTAATTTAAAATCATTCTAAAGTTTAAACTTTTACATTATTCTCTTAAAAAAGTTAATTTTGTAGAAACAAAACAATAATGATTAAAACTGTAATTTTCGATATGGACGGCGTAATCGTCGATACAGAACCAGTGCATAAATATGCTTATTTCGAACATTATAAAGAACTGAATATTCCAGTTACGGAAGAATTATTTGCTACATTTACAGGACAATCGACAAAGAATGTTTATCAAATTCTGAAAGATAAATTTGATCTGAAAGAAGAAGTGAACGATTTGGTTTTGAGAAAACGTACCATCTTTAATGAAGCTTTTGACACAAAACCTGATTTGTATTTGATTGACGGGGTTGAGAGTTTGATTAAAGATTTATACAGTAATGGAATCGAACTGATTTTGGCGTCCTCGGCTTCAAAATCGACAATTGATCGAGTTTTTAATCGTTTTGAGTTGAATCAATATTTTACACATAAAATTTCTGGCGAAAACTTTCCGAAGTCAAAACCAGATCCTGCTATTTTTCTATATGCAGCTGATTTGGCTAAATCTAAACATGCTGAATGTATAGTTATCGAAGATAGTAAAAACGGAGTGGAAGCGGCTTCCCGTGCGAATTTGTATTGTTTAGGTTACAAAAGTGCAAATTCGAAACAACAAGATATTTCAAAAGCAAATTGTATTGTAGATGATTTTAATGCGATTGATGCAAATTTTATTAAAGAATTTGAATTAACAATTTAAGATTAATCAATAATCTTAAATTGTTTCATTAAGAAAATGGCATTCATCATTTTGGTTGTGCCTTTTCTTAATTTATAATCTGAATAATAATTGTTGTCCACGTTTTTTAATTCGAAACAATAATTAATAATATGATCCGGGTTTTCACCTTCCATTTTCGTTAATTCTAAATCGTGAGTCGCGATAAAACCAATTAATTTTGTAGGAGATTTAATCAATTTTTCTAAAAATTTTTGCGAACCAATTAGTTTATCTTCTGAATTTGTTCCTTTTAAAATCTCATCTAAAATGATGATTTGTGGTTGATCATTTTCTAAACGTTCAATCAAAATTTTCAATTTATTAATTTCATTTTTGAAATAAGAATCGCCAGAAGACAGATTATCAACCGTTCTGATACTTGTAAATAAATCCATTGGGTAAAATGACATTTTTTCTGCACTCACTTTTGCGCCGTTCATCGCTAAAACCAAATTTGTTCCAACTGTTCTCAAAAAAGTACTTTTTCCAGCCATATTTGCACCTGTAATAATCGCAATATTGTTTGGACGATTGGTTTCAAAATCATTTTTTATAACTGTTTTTTCATCTAATAAAGGATGAAAACCATTCGTAATTTTTAATTCATAAGGTTCTTCAACAATTTCTGGATACGTAAACATTTTGTATTTATCATTAAAAATAGCAAACGATACAAAAGTCTCTAATTTAGCCAATTCATCTAACCAAGGTTTGATTTGATGAACCGTTTTTTGAACTTCATTTTCAAATTTGATCGAATAATGTAATAGCCACAAGAAAAATGTATTCAACACAAATCCGACAATCGGGAAATTTGCTGCATCTAAAGTTTCTTTTGTTGAAGAAATTGTCTTGATTAAATCCGATGATTTGAAAGGATTTACAAATGTATTTTGAATTTCAACATTTAGTTTTGATTCAAATTTTTCTTCTTCAATATGTCGAAAAACTTCATATAAATTATCCAATTCATCTGCTTTCATTGTCGTATAAGCTGCTATTCGTCGAAGTTGTTGTTTATAAAACATGGAAATTGCATTCGAAATAATAACTGCGCCTAGAATCCAATAAAAAACAATTTCTTTCGGAAAACTAATAATTGCTAAAGCGATAAAACATAAAATATTCAGAACAGAAAAGATGAGTGGAAGTAATTTTATTGAATTAGTATTGAATACACGATTTTCGAACACAAAAATTGAAGATTGATTCATGTTTAATCGCTTTGTAAATGTCAAAAATGTCACTATCCAATTTCTTTTTTCAGCCAATTCTGTAAATGCATTTTGTCTATCAATAATTTCTGATTTGTCTAAAATCAAATTCGATAAAAAATGTTTCAACTGTAAATTTCCAATTCGAGTTTGCGTTTTATTGATCCGATTGAAGATTGAATTTCCTTCCAAAATATCTAAATCTTTGTTGTAAACATTATTGAACTGAGAATTATCTTCAACAAATGGATCGATATAATCATCAGATTTTATTTGATTAATAATTTCTAAAGCTTGAATTGAATAATTGAGTTCCGAAGAAATTTTAGAAGTTTTAACCACTAAAACGATGAAAACTATAAATAAAATAGAAGAAATAATCAAATATAAATTGTTGCTCGACGTGACGTAAAGCAAGAAAAATACAACCGAAATAATAAATGCAACAAGCCTGATATTGCTGATTTTATTCTTTTTTGACTTTAAAAGATTAAAATCATTTTGTAGTTTTTCTTCAATTTTCAGATAGTTTTCCATTCTTAATTTTATTTCTGATTAAAGGTAGTGGTATAAATAATAAAAGAGCGAAATTTCGCTCTTTTAAATTGTTTTTTATATAAAGTGTGGATTACAACACTTTTATTTCGAATACTTTTTCATCATTCAAATAACCTTCTAAGGTATCTTTTGAATTGATTTTAGAAACTCCAGCAGGTGTTCCAGTAAAAATTAAATCACCTTTTTTCAAGGTAAAATATTTAGAACATTCAGCAATTAAGGTATTGATATGAAAAATCATATCTTTTGAATTTCCTGTTTGTACGTTTTCTCCATTTCGATCTAATTTGAACGCTAAATTCTCTAAATCAAAATTTTCTTTTGGATAGAAATCGGAAGCAAATGCAGAACCATCAAAAGCTTTCGCAATTTCCCAAGGAAAACGTTTTTCCTTTAATTCTTGTTGTACATCGCGCGCTGTAAAATCAATTCCTAAACCGATTTCTGAGAAATAACGATCTGCAAATTGAGGCTGAATCATTTTTCCAACTCGATCAATTTTAATCACAATTTCCGTTTCAAAATGAACTTCTTTTGTAAAACTTGGAATTACAAAAGGAAAACCCTTTCTCAAAATTGCAGAATCTGGTTTCATGAAAAACATTGGAGATTCTGGAATTGGATTATTTAATTCTTTTGCATGTTCAACGTAATTTCGTCCGACACAAATAATTTTCATCGCTTAAAAACCGTTTTGTAATTTGATTCGAGTAAAAACTTTCTTTGTATATAAAGGAAAATCAGCATTCTGAATCCACGAATAATAACCTGGATCTTTTGCAAAAATATCCGTCACAACTTGTCCTTTATATTTACCAAACGAAATAATTTCTTGGTCTTTATCATTGTATTGAATAAATCCAGCTAAATCAGCCGTTTTGCGTTGAGAAGAAAATTCGCTCAAAAATTTATTGTCATTTTCAAGCTCGTCATATTTCTCGATTTGTGCCATCAAAACTTCGTAAGTCGCAATTGTATCAGCTTCCGCAGAATGTGCATCAATCAAATCTTTATCACAATAATACTTATAAGCAGCGCTTAAATTACGAGGTTCCATTTTATGATAAATCACTTGCACATCAATTGGACGATGTTTCGATAAATCAAAATCAAACCCGTTACGCAATAATTCTTCCGCTAAAAGTGGAATATCAAAGCGATTTGAATTGTATCCAGCCAAATCAGAATCTTTAATCATTTCCATAATTGCAGGGGCAAGCTCTTTGAAAGAAGGCGCATCGGCAACATCTTCGTCAGAAATTCCGTGAATTAAAGTTGTTTCTGGTGGAATTGGAATTCCTGGATTAACTTTCCATGTTTTTACTTCTTTTGTTCCATCTGTAAAAGCTTTCACAATAGAGATTTCAACGATTCGGTCTTTCGAAACATTTGTTCCTGTCGTTTCTAAATCAAAGAAACAGATATTTTTAGTTAATTTCATTTTGTAATTTCTTTTCTAAAAATGATTGAGATGATGATATATAATAGGATAATTAATGGAATAGCAGCCACTTGCAACCAAGCTACTAAACCAATTGTAATGATTAAGAAAATGTATTTATAATAATTTTCTGCCCAACTCAATCCTTTAAATTTTAAGGCAAATAATGGTAAATCGATAATTAATAAGATACTAAAAACAATAGACACAGCGATTAATAAATACGTATCTATTTCTGGATTGATAATTTGTCCTTTGTTGTAATAAATTGAAAATAATGAAAAAATAAATAAGGTATTAGATGGAGTTGCTAATCCTTTGAAATAAGTACTTTGATCTTCATCTAAATTAAATTTCGCTAATCGTAAAGCAGAAAAAGCCGGAACTAAAAATGCAAATAATGAAAGAGCTGAAATTTTTAAGTTTTCATTTTCATAAATAAAATCAGTTGACAAATGATTAAAAATCGAAAATAACATCAATCCAGGAACTACACCAAACGAAATACAATCTGCTAAAGAATCTAACTCTTTTCCGATAGGACTACCAATATTCATTAAGCGAGCAACCATTCCGTCTAAGAAATCGGCAACTAAAGAAATTATCATCAAAACCATGACAATTGTAACTGTGGTAGTTGTAATTTGAGCATTACTCGATATCATAAAAATGGCTGATAATACACCACACGAAAGGTTGAGTAGTGTTAGAAAGTTTGGAATTGTAAATAATTTCATAAATGAATTTTTCAGGACAAAAATACAAACAAATATTAATCTGAATCCTTTTTAAACACAATAAAACCACTAATTTTGAGTTTTTATATACGTAATTTATCAATTTTGAAAAAAATATTCCTTTTATTATCTGTTCTTGCAAGTCAATTTGCTTTTTCTCAAACTGCACGCAAATACTCGAACGAGTTTTTAAACATTGGTGCAGACGCTCGCTCTTTTGCAATGGGAAATGCGGTTGTGGCAAATATTGGAAATGCCAATGCAAGTTATTGGAATCCGGCTGGTTTAACAGAAATTACGTACGATTGGGAAGCTTCTGCAATGCACGCTGAATATTTTCAATCTATTGCAAAATTTGACTACGCAGCAGTTGCTATTCCGTTGAGAGAAAGTAATTCTACTATTGCATTTTCGTTTACACGTTTTGGTGTTGATGACATTTTGAATACGACAGAATTAATTGATAATCAAGGAAATATTAATTACGATAAAATCTCTAAATTTTCCACAGCAGATTATGCTTTGACGATGTCTTATGCGGGGAATGTATTCAACAATAAAGATATTCAGTTTGGAGCTAATGCTAAAATCGTTTATCGACATATTGGGAAATTTGCGCAAGGATTTGGTTTCGGTTTAGATCTTGGTTTGCAATATCGTACCGATAATAAAATGTATTTTGGTTTGATGGCGCGCGATATTACAACAACTTTCAATGCGTGGAGTATCAATAAACAAAAGGTAAAAGAAATCACGATTGACGAACCAAATAATGAAGGTGAGCCAACAATTTTGAATGATTTACCTGGAGAGAATATCGAATTAACAATGCCTAAATTGCAATTTGGAGTTGGAAAGCGTTTTGATTTTAATGAACGAGTTTCGTTATTGGGAGAGGTTGATATAAATATCGAATTTCAACAAACTAATGCAGCAATTTCTGGAAAAGGGTTTTCTATTTCACCACAAGCCGGTATCGAGTTAGCTTATGATGACATGGTTTTTGTTCGCGGAGGATTGAATAATTTACAAAAAATTGAACAATTTGATGGAAAACAAAAAACTCAAATTCAACCAAATATTGGAGTAGGGTTCAAATACAAAGGAATTTCAATTGATTATGCTTTAACTAATTTTGGTGATAGCGGAATAGGTTTATACTCTAATATTTTTTCTGTTCGTTTCGAAATGGATAAGTGGAGATAGATTAATCAATTTTATTAATTCTATAGACAGTTAAAGAACTATAACCAAAATTTCGATCGTACCATTTTAATGGTTTAGATTTTAAAATTTTTCTTTCGTATTCGTACGGAGAAATATAGAATTCTATAGAATCGCCATCTTTTAATTTCTTTAAACGAATTGAATCATCTTCAAATGAAAAATCAAATTCTTTGTATTTATTTAAATCAATAGTAGCAGTTGCACTTCTTCCTTTAAAACGAATTTCTTTAATTTGATCTTTTAATTCAATCAAACCTTTTTCATTAACAGAAGCATTCATTAATTGATCTTGATCATTCTTTAAAACTGCACCAGAAATAATTGTCAATAAAAAAGGAGAAAAACAAAG
Source organism: Empedobacter sp. UBA5987 (assembly GCF_002429865.1). Lineage (NCBI taxonomy): Bacteria > Pseudomonadati > Bacteroidota > Flavobacteriia > Flavobacteriales > Weeksellaceae > Empedobacter > Empedobacter sp. UBA5987. The sequence continues at coordinate 34,749 of NZ_DJBB01000061.1, read as the reverse complement.
TATATGATAGAAATAATATTTCCATGATCGTTTATAAAAAATATTTTTTTTACATTTTGATTCAAAGTATTCTGAAATAGTCAGATTTGATGATGCTCCAAATTCAAATAATTTATCACCTAAATGTATCGTTAAGTATTCTGCATCTTTTTTGTAATTATAATCATACGTAATTTCTGATAAAGCAGTTTTCTTCCAATTTCTGTCAAAAAATCCTTTTGTTAAAACATAATCTTCATGCAATTCGAAATATTCAACAGATAAAGTTTTTTTATAAATATAATAACCTGATATAAACCAGTGAATTATGAAGAAAATAGCAAATTCAAATATGATTTCTTTTATTAGTATATATAATATGATTAGAAATATTGATGAATTTAGTATATAGAACGAATTTTTTAAAATATTGTTTATTTTAAAATCTGAATCATCGTAATTTTTATAAATTAACATAAGGTTATCTCTCAATCGGTAAATTTTCATCAGCGCCCCATTCAGACCAAGAACCATCATAGACTTTTATATTTTCGTAACCTGCAATTGTAGAAGCTAAAGCAAGAATCGAAGCTGTAATTCCGGAACCACATGTGAAAATATTTTCTTTGGATGAATCTGTCAATTTTTCGAAAATTGCTTTCAGTTCTTCTTTTGATTTATATGTTGTATCAGCCAAAACATTTTCAAAAAATAAATTCTTAGAAGTTGGAATATGTCCACTTCTCAAACCTTGTCTTGGCTCAGGAGAAGTACCCTTGAAACGCCCTTCTGATCGTGCATCTAGAATCATTTTAGAATCATCATTTATTGCATTTAACATAACTTGTGTATCAGCAAACCAATTAAATTGAAAATCAGCAATAAAGTTACCTTTTACAGTAGATTGAAAATAAATAGAAGTTGTGACAAAATTATTATCGATCCAAACGGGTAATCCGCCATCTAAAACATATATTTCATTGTATCCCATTGCTTTGAACATCCACCAAACTCTCGGACTCGAATAAACGCCCCAACGATCATAACAAACGATGATAGAATCTTGATTAATGCCCAAATTTTGAGCTTCTTTTGTGAAAATTTCTTCATCAACAAGTGTATGAGGAAATTGCGAAGAATGATCAGAAAATTTTCCTTCCAAATCAAAGAAAATAGAATTCGGAATTAATTTTAATTCTTGATCTTTTATTGATTTTCCGACTTTATCAATCGTACAATCTAAAATAATTAAATTTTTAAGATGTAAATTATCATGTAATTCTTGTGTTGATATGATTGGTGAATTGAAAGTCATTTCTAATTTATTTCTTATAAAAGTAAAAAAACGTAACCATTAATAGATAACGTTTTCTATATATTTTTCAGTTTGATTTTAAACTATTTTATATTAAATCCGACTTTTACCATCGGTTCAAACATATCCATATCATAAACAAAGTTGGAATTGTTACTTCCTTTTTCGTAGTCCATACTTATAATTTGATAGCCCGCCATTGCGTAAAATAAATTAGAGAATTTATAACCAGCCAATCCTTCCAATTGCCAAGCTAATTTTGATCCAATTTCAAATCCTCCAATTTCTCCAGAAACATTATACAAAAACCTTTTGTTTGGTAAATTTCTTGTTCTTGCAACTAACATTGGATCTACCCAGGTTTTAGAAACATTACGATCTAAATGAATTGGTTTTAAAGAAATTGGATTGATTAGATTTACATCAAATCCAGATTTAATATTTACAAAGTTCATACTAATTCCAGCTTCTAACCAAGGAGTTATTTTTCTCAATAAACCAACTTCGAAAGAGAATTGTTTTGCTGTTAATTTGCCATCCAAAACTAAAGGATTTTTTTAACATTTGCAGCTAAAGAAGCATAAATAATATCAGATGTAGTTACCCAATCTTTATTTTCGGCTTCAAAAGTTAACATTCCGGCAAATTTCAAATGCTCAAAAAAGTCTGATGGAGATTGACTTACATGTACATTCGGAAGTCGAGAAACACTCGCTTTTCCTTTCATGTGTGGCAACATCATATTTGGTTCTACTTTGAAATGCCAAGAATTATCGGATTGAATTGAGTCTTGAGCAAAAGTTTGAGTACTTGATGCTAATAGAATTAAAAATGTGCTTTTTTGAAAAAAGTTAAACATGATTTTTTAAGTTTCGTTTTATTAATTATTTCAAATAATAGAGAGAAAAGTTAAGTTAGTTATGGTTTATTATAGGTTAAGTTTCTTGTTAAATTGTCTAGATAAATCTAGTTTCATTCCCAATGTAAAAACGCTTTGTTCTTTTTTACCAGCATAATTTTTACCAAAAGAGATGCGCTGTTCTGTATACAATTGTACATATTTCATCGGATGATATTCTAATCCGGTAATCAAATCACTTCGTCTGAATTTTTTATCAATACTAATATTTTCAACAGATTTCTTTGTTTCAGGAACATATAAATTATAACCTCCTAAAATTGAAAATTTATTTAGTTTATATTTCATAGCAGTTTCAAAACCTTTTGCATCAAAAACATAAGAAGGATTAATTGTATTTTCAGATTGATATGAAATAGGTGTAAAATCTCCATTTTGTTGTAAGATTCCAAGTAGACTAACATCAAATTGTTTACTCGTATATTTTAAACCAATTGAATAAAAAGTTGGATGTCCTGATAAACCTAGAATATGATTATCATCAATTAAGTTTTGAGCTATAAAAGCACGGTTAAATGCAGCTCCAATACTAATATTTTGATTTAATTCTAATTGAGCAGAAAAACCAAAACCATCAATAATTTTATCATCATTTCCACCTTTTGTTTGGATTTGAGCACCAAATTGAAAAGCTTTAATTTTATTTCTGTAAATTATTGATTGATCTGCTCGTCCTGTTCCTAGCAAACCTCCATCTGTTCCACCTGTAAAAGTTGCAGAAGCGCGTCCTCCAAATACATTAAAACGATCTGTATAAGCTGTAACATCTCGGTAAACACTCCATTGTTTACCAAATGTTATTTTACCATATTTAGACAAATCAATTCCTAAGTAACCCAAGCGATTACCAAAAACTTGTTGTTTTTGTTCTGAAACAATTGTCAAAAGATCACTATCTAGATTTCCATCAACATTAAACGACGAGTTTCCTTTGAACATATTTATTTGTAATTCAACACCAGCTACAAATGCAATGTTTCCTTTTTTTAGATTAATTTCAATTCCAGCACGAGAGGCATTTTCTTGTAGCTCCATTACTTTATCATGCACAGCAAGATGACCTCTCAAACTAGTGTAAGGTCTTATCGAAATATCAATTGTATCATTTGATTTTTGAGCATAAACAATAGATCCTAATAATAAAAAGGCAGATATAAAATGTTTGTTATTGGCAATCATATTGAATGTTGATTTAGAACTATTTGCAAGAAAAATATTGATTAATTTTTCGATCTAAATTCCAACAAATGTAAATGGTTTTGTATCACTAAAAAGTTGTGAAGTTTCGCCAGCATACGTTTCATTTTTACTTACGCTTAATCGTTTTGTTTTTGCATTTTTACCAAAATCAATTTTCTTTAAATCAACCCAAAATGTATTTGGAGTTTTTGTAGTTTCAAAGTAATAAACAAGATTTTTATGATCAGAAACTGATCTCCATCTTGTAGACGATATGTTAGGTTCTGCTTCTGAAGAAATTCCTAACGGAACCGATACATTTCTGATAACACTAAAAACACTTGCAATAGAAGTGCGAGTATCAGCGGTTTGCGGAATTGCATTAATGTAATATGATGCTCTTACATAACGATCAGCAGCTCTGTTAGTTCCTGGTAACATAATTGTTCCTGGAATCCCTTTCCAATATTGATTAATTGCTAATTGCTCATCAAAAACTGGAGAATTTGTCATTACTGTATAAGAAGGATCATGGTGTATTTTTAATTTCCCGTTTACATATTCGAAAATTGCATTGTCTCCATTTGCATCAGAAATTGAAAGATGTAAAGTTGTAAATTTTTGAGTACCTGGAATGTAGTCAGAAACAATTACAAATTTTTCTTTTCTCAAATCATCTACAGCTTCTTTTACTGTAGCATAATTATCTAAAACATATTGTGCCCAAGCTGCAATTGTAACACCTGGCTTTGTTCCTTTTGGATTAAATTGAGGATACTGGCTTTCTACTAACCACAAAACATTCGCAACAAGTCCTTTTTCGTTCATGCCATCTGTTGTCGCAATGTCCCAAGCACTTGCAATTACACTTCCGTATTTTGAAGTCCATTTTTCCGAAGCATTTCCAACGTTGCCAGATCGATCTATACCTCTAGGAAAAACTAATATGAGCTTATTATTTATCAAAATAATGTTATAGATGTTAATCGTTAATTTCTTTAATTATAAAATTTAAACAATTGAAATAGAGTAAATAATAATTATAGAAACAAAAAAAAACGCAACTAATTAAGTTGCGTTTTTAGAATTATCTTTTATAAGATTATTTTGGATTTGTTACTTCAGAAACTGGTTCGCCAATATTTCCGTTTGGCTCTTCTATATGTAGCAAAGCGGCAACTGTAGGTGCGATATCTGTCATATAAACACGGTTATTATTTTTACCATGTTTTATACCCCAACCCATCAAAACAAATGGAATGTGAGCATCGTAAGCCCCCCAAGTTCCGTGTGTTGTTCCTCCAGCATTTTGTTTTCCGCCGTACCATTGTGGTTCTAAAATATAAGTAATAGCACCGCTACGTTTACGATTGTAACCGTTAACCATTCGTTCTTTGATAATCGCAGGAATAGAAGCTTCTCCAATTTTATCCATATCAGCTACGAAAGAAACACCATCAATTTTTTGCATAAACTTTACGATTTCTTCTTTGATATCTTCTTCGTCTAATTTATTTTGTTCGATCGTTTGATAATTCAAATGAACTTGATAATTTGTCAATGAACGTACAATATCAGTAGATTTGAATTTCTCTTGTAATTTAGCGTTCAATGCTTTTTTTACTTCTCCAGTTGGAAAGTATCCTGCATTACCTTTTTTATCTTGGAAATACTTTGGATTATGAGCTCCACCATGATCAGCAGTTAAGAAAACTAAATATTGTCCTTTTCCAACTTTTTGGTCTAAATGATTAAATAATTGTTCCAAATCTTTATCTAAACGCAAATAAGTATCCTCAGCTTCGATTGTATTTGGCGTAAATTGATGTCCAACATAATCGGTAGAAGAAAAACTAACCGCTAAGAAATCTGTAATTCCTTTCTCGTTTTGACCTAATTTTTCGTTATCAATAATTTCGATTGCGATATCTTTTGTCAACGAATTTCCGAAAGGAGTAGAGCGAATCAAACCTAAACCATTGTCTTTTTTCAATGCTTTCAAATCATAAGGAAATTGCATTTTATCCAATCCTTTATAATTTTCGCGGTATGGATTTCCATCTTTTTCACTTTGTACATACGTATCAATCGGGTAAAGTGTGTTCCATTTGTCTAAATATTTTTCAGCAACTTTTTTATCATTGAATTTTTGCAACCATTTTGGCAACTCATTCATATAAAATGTACTCGAAACCCAATTTCCTGATTCCCCTTCAAACCAAAAAGCAGCATCAGCAAAATGACCTGCAGGTAATATTCCTCCACGATCTTTTAACGAAACTCCATATACTTTTGAACGAAAATTTGTTGCTAATTTTAATTGATCAGTAACTGTAGATGTCAACAAGTTTTTTGGAGACATTTTTCCTGCTTTTGATGAAGTTCCAACCCCATTTACAGCATCATCTTGCGTACAATACATTTCTTGTCCTGTAGCTTGAATGATAAAATCGTTTCCAGCAATTCCGTGAATAGCAGGCACAGAACCTGTATAAATAGTGCTATGACCGATAGCTGTATAAGTAGGTATATAAGGAATATAGGTATTTTCGTTGCTAAAACCTTCGTTTAACATACGATTGAAACCTCCTGTAGAATATCTATCTTGGTAACGATATAAATAATCCCATCGCATTTGATCGACAACGATACCAACTACTAGTTTTGGACGGCTAACCTCTTGTTGCGCATATAGCGAAAGACCAGCAAATAACCCTAAAACACTTAAAAAAGTTTTATTAAATTTCATTTTAAAAATTTTACACATAGCAAATGTAACAATTAAATTTTGGGCTAAATTTAAATAATAATTAAAAAATTAGTAAATTAAACAAAATCATAAAAAAATAGAATATGAGTGCAAAGCCTGTAGAAATAGTAGAAATTTTTGATGTTTCAATTGATAAAGTGTGGAATGCCTTAACGACAAAATCTGCTTTTGATAAATGGTATTTTGATATTAAGAAGTTTGTTCCAGAAGTTGGATTCGAATTTGAGTTTTATGGCGGATCGTATTTACATCACTGTAAAATAGTAGAAGTAGAGCCGACTAAATTGTTAGCTTATACATGGAAATATCCTGTCTACGAAGGAAATTCTGTTGTTACATTTATTTTGGATGAATTAACAGATGAAATTGTTCCGCAAACAAAATTAACGTTGATTCATGAAGGAATTGAAACTTTTCCGCCTGATGATAAAAATTTCTCGCGCGAAAGTTTTGAAGCTGGTTGGACAGAAATTATCCGAATTAGTTTGAAAAATTATTTGGAAGGAAATTATGAAGAAGATTCGAAAGTCGAATAAATAAAAAAAGGAACTTCGTCAAGTTCCTTTTAATTTTTTTTTACAGCTTATTATTTTTTGAATAATACTGTGATTCCTTCTTGATTTGGTAAAATCGGACGAGGATCTTCTGCTGTTACTATTCCAGCTTTTTCTTTTCTTAAATTCGCAACCCAAAATGGAATCCAAGAAATAGCCATCGTTGCAAAAAAGATGATACCCCAGAATCCGCATAAAGCGATTGTTAAGAATAATAAGAAACCTAAAAATTGAATCATGATTTTATTTTTATGTGATACAAACTTAGTAAATAAAATTTATAGAAATACTAACATTAATCACTTTTCTTTCATCAAACGATTTCTTAAATTTGTGAGATAAGTAAACAATATATAAATAATAAAAAATACCAAAATGGAATACAGAATTGAGAAAGACACCATGGGGGAAGTAAAAGTTCCTGCAGATAAATACTGGGGTGCTCAAACAGAACGTTCTCGTAACAACTTTAAAATTGGTCCTGCGGCTTCTATGCCTCACGAAATTGTAGAAGGTTTCGCTTATCTTAAGAAAGCTGCTGCTTATGCAAATGCTGAATTAGGTGTTTTACCAGTTGAAAAACGTGATGCTATTGCTGCTGTATGTGACGAAATTTTAGCAGGAAAATTAGATGATCAATTTCCTTTAGTAATTTGGCAAACAGGTTCAGGAACTCAATCTAATATGAATGTGAATGAAGTTGTTGCTAATCGTGCGCAAGTTTTAGCTGGATTCAAAATTGGAGAAGGTGAACCAGTTCTTAAAGCGAATGACGACGTTAACAAATCTCAATCTTCTAATGATACTTTCCCAACAGGTATGCACATTGCTGCTTATAAAGCAGTTGTTGAAGTAACAATTCCAGGTGTTGAGCAATTACGTGATACATTAGCTAAAAAAGCAGAAGAGTTTAAATCTGTTGTAAAAATTGGTCGTACACACTTAATGGATGCAACGCCATTAACATTAGGTCAAGAAATTTCTGGATACGTAGCTCAATTAAACCACGGTTTAAAAGCTTTAAGAAATACATTAGAACATTTATCTGAAGTTGCTTTAGGTGGTACTGCTGTAGGTACAGGTCTTAACACGCCAGAAGGATACGATGTTTTAGTTGCTAAATACATTGCTGAATTTACAGGACATCCATTTGTAACAGCAGAAAATAAATTCGAAGCATTAGCTGCTCACGATGCAATCGTAGAAACTCACGGAGCTTTGAAACAATTAGCTGTTTCATTAAACAAAATTGCTAATGACGTTCGTATGTTAGCTTCTGGACCTCGTTCAGGTATTGGAGAAATTATCATTCCAGAAAACGAACCAGGATCTTCTATCATGCCAGGTAAAGTAAATCCTACTCAATGTGAGGCGTTAACAATGGTTGCTGCTCAAGTTATGGGTAACGATGTTGCGATTACAATTGGTGGAACTCAAGGTCATTACGAATTGAATGTTTTCAAACCAGTTATGGCTGCAAACTTCTTGCAATCTGCACGTTTATTAGGAGATGCTTGTGTATCTTTTGATGAGCATTGTGCTCAAGGTATCGAGCCAAATTATAACCGTATCAAAGAATTAGTTGATAATTCATTAATGTTAGTTACAGCGCTTAATACAAAAATTGGTTACTACAAAGCTGCAGAAATTGCTCAAACAGCTCATAAAAATAACTCTACGTTAAAAGAAACTGCTATTGCATTAGGATATGTAACTGCGGAAGAATTTGACGAATGGGTGAAACCAGAAGATATGGTTGGTTCTTTGAAATAAGAAATTTTTAAATCATTATATCACAGAGAGGTTGCTTAGGTAACCTCTTTTTTTGTTAAATTTATTTAAATTTGAGAAAAAGTTCCTTTCTTAAGAGGAAAAATTGTAACTTTAGTAAAAGTTTAGAATTATGGCAACTGTTAAACTAAAAAAATACGAACAAATCATAAATGAAATCCCTGAAGTAAGAGATTTTACGAGTGTTTATTTTTACGTAAATCGTTATAATATTGATCAAAAATACATTCAATATCTTGATGAATTATCAACGCTAAAAGACGAAATAATCTCAAGTTGGTTAAATATCACAACGCGTACCTACAGAAATTACAAAACAAAAGATGTATCTCTTAAAGACAATACAAAAGAGCATATTGTTTTATTGATTTCTTTATACAAGCACGGTTTGGAGGTTTTCAATACAAAAGATGATTTTGAGAAATGGTTAACAACGCCTAATGTTTTGTTAGATAAAAAATCGCCAGCAGATTTTCTTGATACAGTTTCAGGTCTCAAATTTATCGATAATCGTTTAACTGCGATAGAGTACGGAGAAAACGTGTAATAATGTTAGTTTTCAATATTCGTAAAGCGAGATATTCAAAATCATTACAAGCTTCTGGAGTTGCCAACAGATGGAATAAAAATGATGAATTTGTTATTTACACAGGAAGTTCTCGTGCGCTCTCAACCTTAGAATTGGTCGTGCACCGAAGTTCTATTAGCATTGATAATTCGTACAAATTATTAGTGATAGAAATTGATTGTGAAGAAGATGAGATTTATGAAATAAAGAAGTCTAAATTACCTAAAAATTGGCAATCTGTAGAGGCTTATCCCGAGTTACAAGAAATTGGTTCTGCTTGGTATCAAGATTTTAAATATTTGGTCATGAAAGTTCCATCGTCAATTATTCCAAAAGAGTATAATTATTTAATCAATACAAAACATCCTGGTTTTGCTTCAAAGGTTAAAATCAAAGAATTAGAAGATTATAATTGGGATGATCGTTTGTTATAAAAAAAAAAATCGACTAAATATTTAGCCGATTTTTTTATAAATATTTTAGAGATTATTAAATCTTTTTATACTTTAACAATAAACTATTTGTTACAACACTTACGCTACTCAAAGCCATTGCTGCGCCAGCAATCATAGGGTCTAACAAAAATCCGTTAATTGGATAAAGCACTCCAGCAGCGATTGGAATTCCGATTATATTGTAAATAAATGCCCAAAATAAATTTTGATGAATTGTTTTGACCGTTTGCGTAGATAAATTAATTGCATGATCTATTTTTGTCAAATCTCCTCCAATCAACGTAACTTCTGCCACATCAATCGCAATATCAGAACCATTACCCATTGCAATCGAAACATCTGCCTGAGCCAACGCTGCACTATCATTAATTCCATCACCAACCATTGCAACAACTTTTCCTTTTTGTTGCAAATCTTTGATAATATTCATTTTATCATTTGGTAAAGCATTTGCGACCACTTGATCAATTCCGACTTGTTTTGCAATTGCATTTGCCGAAAACTCGTTGTCACCAGTTACCATCCAAACTTCAATTCCTTTTTCATGAAAAGCTTTAATAGCTTCAACAGAAGTTGCTTTTATTTCATCAGAAATTCCAATTAATCCCAAAACTTTTTCATCATTTCCAAAGAAAGAAGTGGTATAATTTTTAGTCGAAAAATCTTGAATAGCTTGTTCAACCTTTTCATCAATCTGAATATTTAATTCATTTATCCAACTTGTTTTTCCAACATAATAAACTTTATCTAAAATATTAGCTTTCAAACCTTTTCCAGATACATCTTCAATTTTTAGTTCAGGTAAAATATCTTGCTCTCCAATATGTTCTGTAATCGCTTTTGCTAAAGGATGTTGCGAATTATTTTCGATTGTATAAAGTACATTTTTAGCAGAATCATCAAACCAAATCAATTCTTGTACTTTCGGTTTTCCTTCGGTAATTGTTCCTGTTTTATCTAAAATAATTGTATCAATTTTCTTCGCTAATTCTAAACTTTCGGCATTTTTGATCAAAATTCCTTGCTCAGCACCTTTTCCCATTCCAACCATAATCGCGGTAGGCGTTGCCAATCCAAGTGCACAAGGACAAGCAATAACAAGCACAGTAATCATCGATAAAAGTGCCATTGTAAAAGCATTTTCTTGACCTAAAATTAACCAAGTAATAAACGTTAAAATTGCAATAATAATCACAATCGGAACAAAAACACCTGCAATTTTGTCTACCAATTGTTGAACTGGCGCTTTACTTCCTTGTGCATTTTTTACTGATTGAATAATTTGAGACAAAAGTGTATCATTCCCTACTTTCAAGGCTTTATATTGAATAGGAGAGTTTTGATTTAAAGTTCCTGAAAAAACATTCGCATCAATTCCTTTTTCTACCGGAATTGGCTCTCCTGTCAATGAACTTTCATCGATAAAAGATTCTCCCGAAACAATAATTCCATCAACCGCAATTTTATCTCCAGGTTTTGCAACAATCAAATCGCCAATTTGTACATCTTCAATCTTCACTTCAACCTGATTTCCATCTTTCACAACCAACACAGTATTAGGTTGTAAACCGATTAATTTCTTGATCGCTTCGGAAGTATTTCCTTTCGCACGTTCTTCCATCAATTTACCAATCAAGATAAAAACGATGATTAAACCAGCAGCCTCGAAATAAGGATGCGCGTGTAAACCTTTGCTGTGCCAATATTCTGGAAATAATGTATTGAAAACGCTAAAAAGATAGGCTACACTAGTACTCAAAGCAACCAAAGTATCCATATTAGCCGATTTATTTTTCAATTGTTTCCAAGCACCGACGAAAAATTGTTGTCCAAAAATAAAAAGAATTGGCGTAGAAAGTGCCCACATAATGTAATTTCCGTAAGGCATATCCATAAAAAACATTCCGATAATAAATAAAGGAACTCCAAATATTAGCGCCCAAATCACTTTATTTTTCAGCGTTTTATATTTTTCTTCGTGAAGTTGTTCTATTTCTTCATCTTGATTTTTAGACTCATCAATCACCAAATCATAGCCAACTTCTACTAAAGCATTTTTCAAATTTTCTGGAGAAACAAGAGTAGGAATGTACTCGATTTTTCCCATTCCATTTCCGTAATTCACCTCCGCATTTACAACGCCCAACTGACGATTAAGATTCGCTTGAGAACTACTCGCACACGAAGCACACGTCATATTGAGAACGGGATATGATTTTTCGACAGAATCTATTTTGAAGTTATTTTGCTTTAAAGTTTCATAGATTTTAGGGGAAACTTTCCATAATTTTTTTGCCGAAACATTAATCGTTTTAGCGTTTAAATTCACAGTATATTCATCAAGATTTTCTGTTTCAGAAAGTAATTTATTGATTAATTCAACATCTTTTTCTGAATTCAAATTGATAATCGGTATAGTAAGTGTTTGTGCATTCATAACAGTAATTTTATAGGACAAATTTCCAAAGATTTTGGCGAGAAAGTATTATATAATTAGAGGTTAAAGTTACACTTTTTACCAATTACTTTAAGATGATATTAAAACGTTTTACGCCATCATATTGTTGATAATACAAATAATTTGTGCGCTTCTATAATGTTTTTAGAAAGTGTCAAACCAATTCCTGCGCCGTCTTTTCGCGTTGTATAAAAAGGTAAAAAATATTTTGGAAATGATTTCTTCATCAATAAATTGTCCATAATCTTGAATAATAATTTGCAATCGATTATCAGTTTGTTGATTAAGTTAATCAAAACTTGTTCAAACAAAAAACTTTCATCGATAAAAGATTCTTCGATCAATTTAAACTTCAATATTTTGCGGTATTAAATTCTGAAATACAATAATCTACAATTTTATTTCGTTCTATTTCATTCAAATTATTTAAATTATCAGTAATTTTTTGAGGAATAAATTTTGTGAAACTTCAAGATTCGCATTCGTAGCAACAATTATACGAACATCAACTTTTCTTGGTTAACTTTCTCCCAAACGAATAATTTCTTTATTCTGTATGACTTGTAAAAGTTTTGCTTGCAAATGATTTGGTAAATTTCCAATTTTATCTAAAAAAAATGTTCCATTTATGGGAATTGATTTTGGTTTTTTGGATATGATGAAAATTCAATTGAAAGAAGGAAGAGATTTAAATTTAATGATTTCCTCCGATACAATTTCGAATGTATTAATAAATGAAACCGAAAAAAAAAATTTTGGAGAAACGTTATTACGTCAAAGATTATGTTAAATAGAAAATGATTAAATTTATACAAAGATAAAAAGAAGTGTATAAAGAATATTTAACTCCAATTTCCATAAAAGGAATAATCGAAATGAATGGGAATTACCTGGAGGAAGTTTAGAACCAAATGAATTGCCAGAAGAAACTCTTGAACGTGAAATTTATGAAGAATTAAATATAAAGTGTAAAGTTTCAAAAATTGTTGATTCTTGGGCTTTTGGGGTTATTCCAATTAAAACTGTATTTATTGTTACATATTTAATTGATGTAAATAGTATTCGGTACAATGTTATAATAAGTAAAGAACATTCAAATTTTGGATTATTTAATTTTGGATAATTAGAACATATGGATATTCCGATAGGATATCTAAATTCTATAAAAATATCTAAATAGGAGATTGTTTAAATCCTTACTTAACATAATAAAGATTATTAACATTAATATTTCATAGAAATAATAATGTTATAATATATATTATGTTAAATTGAATAAACTTATACCACTAACTTATATTTAATATTGCGTTTAAACATTTTTCATTAAATTTATAATTAACAAATTGAACCAATCCTATGTTGATGGTTCAAACTTAACGTTTACGAAACAAAAATAAAATCTATAAAAAAAACCTCCAAATTATTGGAGGTTTTAATATACTATAAATTATTGTATTATTACATTTTTGGCATTCCTGGGAATCCACCTGCAGGCATATTTTTAGACATTGTTTCCATCATCTTTTTACCATTTGAAGAATTCATAAATTTCATCATTTTACCCATTTCAGAGAATTGTTTCAATAATTGATTCACTTCTTGTAAAGATGTTCCTGAACCAGCTGCAATTCTTTTCTTACGAGAATTATCGATAATATTTGGATGTTGACGCTCTTTTTTTGTCATTGAGTGAATAATCGCTTCAACACCTTTAAAAGCATTGTCATCAATATCTACATCTTTTAATGCTTTTCCAGCACCAGGAATCATTCCAACCAAATCTTTCATATTACCCATACGTTTGATTTGCTGAATTTGTTTTAAGAAATCATCAAAATCGAAGCTATTTTTTGCAATTTTCTTTTGTAAACGTTTTGCTTCTTCTTCGTCAAATTGTTCTTGAGCACGCTCTACTAACGAAACAACGTCACCCATTCCCAAAATACGATCTGCCATACGTTCCGGATAGAAAACATCTAAAGCTTCCATTTTCTCACCAGTAGAAATAAATTTGATTGGCTTGTCAACAACCGTTCTAATCGTTAATGCAGCTCCACCACGAGTATCACCATCTAATTTTGTTAAAACAACTCCATTATAATTCAATACTTCATTGAAGGCTTTTGCAGTATTCACGGCATCTTGACCTGTCATAGAATCTACAACAAATAAAGTTTCGGTTGGATTAACTGTTTGGTGAACGCGACGAATTTCGTCCATCATTTGCTCATCAATCGCTAAACGACCAGCTGTATCAACGATAATTACATTATTTCCGTTTTGTTTTGCTTGTGCAATCGCTGATTGAGCAATTTCTACAGGATTTTTGTTTTCTAAATCAGCATAAACATCCACACCTATTTGCTCTCCTAAAACTTGCAACTGATTGATGGCAGCCGGACGATAAACGTCACCAGCAACTAATAATACTTTTTTGTTTTTCTTAGTTTTTAGGAAATTAGCTAATTTACCAGAAAAAGTTGTTTTACCAGAACCTTGTAAACCAGCAATCAAAATAATTGTCGGATTATCGTCTACTTTCAGTTCAGTAACCTCACCTCCCATTAATTTTGCTAATTCATCATGAACAATTTTTACCATTAATTGTCCAGGATTAAGCGACGTAATTACGTTTTCACCTAAAGCCTTTTCTTTTACTGTATTTGTGAAATCTTTTGCAACTTTATAACTAACATCGGCATCAACAAGGGCTCTACGCACTTCTTTTACGGTTTCTGCAACGTTAATTTCTGTAATTTGTCCTTTTCCTTTTAAGGTATGTAATGCTTTATCTAATTTATCCTGAAGATTTTGAAACATTTTGAGTCAATTTTAGGACACAAATATAAAAAAATTATACCGAATAATATAAATTCACACAACAAGGTATACAATTGATTAATAATGTTTAAATTGCCAACTCAAATTTTGGTTGAATGAAAAAAGGTTTAGTACTATTTTTATTTTTTGTTACTGGGGTGGTTTTTATTTTTTTTCCATAGCTTATGGACAAGATAATGAAGTTTATGTGACAGATGTTTATGAAGCAAACATCGATAACAAAGATATCTACGGCAAATTGGCAGATAGATATACAAAGTTTCTGAATTATTTATTGAAAAATAGAACGATTGGTTCTTTAAAAGATATTCAAACGGGTTACGAAAAGAATTATCAGAAAAAAGAACAAGCTGAAGCTGAACAAAAATATTTTCTATCTACATTAGAAAAACAACAATTTACAGCGAAAATGGTTAATTATTCGCTTTAAAGCATAAAAAATCCACTTCAAATGAAGTGGATTTTTTTATTTTTATTTTGAACTGATTTATTGATCGTTCAATAATCTTGCTGCTTCTTTTGCAAAATAAGTTGAAATTAGGTCTGCTCCTGCTCTTTTGAAACAAGTTAAAGACTCTAAAATTACTTTATCATTATCTAACCAACCTTTTTCTACAGCAGCTTTTATCATCGCATATTCACCTGAAACCTGATAAACAGAAACCGGAACTTGTAAATTATCTTTCACTAATTTAACAATATCCAGATATGCCATACCTGGTTTTACCATCAAAATATCTGCACCTTCTTCTACATCCGCAATTGCTTCGCGCAATGCTTCTTGTGAATTATGGTAATCCATTTGATAGGTTTTTTTGTCTTTCGGAATTTCTTGAGAATCAACTGGTGCAGAATCTAAAGCTGTACGGAAAGGTCCATAAAAAGATGATGCATATTTCGCAGCATACGTCATAATTCCTACATTATGAAAACCGTTCTCCTCCAACGCAGCGCGCATCGCTCCTATTCGACCGTCCATCATATCAGAAGGCGCAACAAAATCTGCACCAGCTTCTGCATGAGATAATGTCATTTTTACCAAAGCATCAACTGTTTCATCATTAATAACTTCTCCATTTTTGATGATTCCGTCATGACCATAAATTGAATATGGATCTAAGGCAACATCAGGCATTACAATCATTTCTGGAACAGCATCTTTAATTGCTTTGATTGTATTTTGCATCAATCCGTTTGGATTCCAAGCCTCTTTACCTGTATTATCTTTTAAGTTATCACTAACTTTACAATATATGTTAACTGATTTTATACCTAAATCCCAAATTTCTTTTACTTCTTTTACAGTATTGTCAAGAGATTGGCGGTAAATACCTGGCATTGCAGCAATTTCTTCCTTCACGCCTTCTCCTTCAGCCATAAAAATTGGTAAAATAAAATCGTTTGGTGACAAATGATTTTCGCGAATCATACTACGAATTGATTCATTTTTGCGTAGTCGTCTATGTCTGTTATATAAAAACATTTGATTAAAATTTTAGACAAATTTACTCGATTTCATTTAATAAGGCTAATGAATAATATCAATTATATTTATTAATTTTAAAGATATATTGATGATATAAATATTATGCTAAAAAAATTATTTTTCATACTAATAATCCTACCTATTACAATTTTTGCTCAGAAAAAAAATACTGAAATATTAATACCTTCATCAATTCGCGTATATGATGGAAAAGAAGCTCATTTAGTTGAAAAATTAGCTCAAAAGAATTGGTATAGTTTAACAAAAAATAAGCAAATTTATAATTTGAAAAAAGCAAAGGTTTCTATCTCTAAAGGTTATGATCAATGTGCTGGAGTTGAAACCAGAATTATTAATAATGATAATTCAGAAAATTTAATTGCATTTATTAATAGTGATTATATTACAAATGAATTAAAAATCAATAAAGTAATTGATTCAACTTTAGTTCTTTTACCTAGTCAATATTATAATTTTAAAAGAAAATCAATCATTTGAATAATCAATTAAAATATTTGTCATTCATCATATTATTTGGATTAATTTCTTGCAATAAAAGCAATTATAAAATGATTCAATTTAGAAGTTTCTCTATGGAAATTCCGAAAGATTGGAAAAAAGTAAAATTAAACGGAATTGATACTGAAGTTGGAGGAATTATTACACCAAATAATGATACATTAATTTATGATTATGGTTTACTTGCAAGTAGAGATTATAATTTTAGCAGTGAAATATCTGATACTATTTTTAATACTATTTTAAAAAATAATCGTGAATTAGAATTGGAGAAAATATCTGAGTTATATATCAATAAGCTTCGCAAAACGAATATCGATTCTATCGTACAATCAAAATACAAGATTTCTTATATTGTTATTCATAATCAAAAAGCAAAACTTATACAGTCAAATCCTCATAAATTAATAGCAGTTTATATTGATAGTATTAAAAACTCAACTTCAAAGTTTAATTTTATTGGTTACAATTTAGATAAAGAATCACAAGAAGAATTTATAAATTCAGTTAAAACAATCAAATTCAAAAAATAAATTTAAACTTGCGCAAACGTAGCTAAACAAATATCTTTGCAGCATGCGAATAGATATTATCACTGTTTTACCCGAATTATTAGTTAGTCCATTTTCTGCCTCGATTATGAAACGTGCGCAAGACAAAGGTTTAGCTGAAATTCATGTTCACGATTTGAGAGATTTTGGAAAAGGACGTTATCGTCATGTAGATGATTATCCGTACGGAGGAACTTCTGGAATGGTGATTATGTGCGAACCTTTGGACAAAATAATTTCGAAATTGAAAGATGAACGCGCGTATGATGAAATTATTTATTTGACGCCAGATGGAGAAACGTTGAATCAAACAATTGCGAATGATTTGTCGTTGAAAGGAAATCTTATGATGATTTGTGGACATTACAAGGGAATCGATCAACGTATTCGAGATATGTATGTGACAAGAGAAATTTCGATTGGCGATTATGTACTTTCTGGTGGAGAATTTGGCGCAATTATTTTGGCTGATTCTATTATTCGATTGTTACCTGGCGTAATTGGAGATGAGACTTCTGCCCTTTCAGATTCGTTTCAAGATGATTTGTTAGCGCCACCAATTTATACACGTCCAGCCGAATATAAAGGCCTTAAAGTTCCAGATGTTTTACTTTCAGGTAACTTTCCTAAAATTGAAGAATGGTTGCATGAAAAAGCTGTTGAACATACAAAAGAACGTCGCCCAGATTTATTAGAAAAAAGATCAAAATAAATAGAAAAAGCTTCAGAAATTCTGAAGCTTTTTTAGTATTTACTATTTAATTCGATGAATATATTCAATTACTTTATCGTTAAAAATTTGTGGTTGATCGACATTCACGACATGTCCACAATCTTCGATAACAATTAATTCTGAATGTTTGGTGTGTGCTTTTGTTAATTCCTGAATCGAAGGCAAAAACATATGATCTTCTGCTCCCATCACATATAAAGTCGGAATATTCAATTCAACTTTTCGAAACCATTTTAGCAACGGATTGACATCCGCAGTAAGTTTGAACCATTTCAAAAATTCTTTTTGATACAATTTTTTCGCTTCATTGATAAATAATAACCTTGATTCTTTGTGCGTATTTTTTGGCATGATAGCGAAAGCAAAAATTCGATACAAGATCAAATAAGGCAATATATGTTTGAACGTATTTCCAACATTAATCAAAAATTGACATTGGAAATTAATTTTCATAATTGCGCCTCCCATCACCATTGATTTGAATCGCTCCGAATAATCTTCTGCCAATTGTCGAATTACAATCGTTCCCAAAGAGATCCCAACAAAATGTGTTTTATCAATATTTAAATGATCTAAAACATCAATGACGTCTTTTGAAACCGATTTGAACGTATAACGTTTTTCGAAAAGTGATTTCAAGTTTTTCTTAGAACGTCCGTGTCCTCTCAAATCCATTAACAAAACATTAAAATGTTTGCGAAATTCACGCAATTGTTTGAACCAAATCGTAGAACTTCCTCCTGCTCCATGAACAAAAGTCACCCATTCTGTACTCGTTGGATGATTATATGTAGTGTATGCTAACAATTTTCTAAATAAGTTTTTGCAAAATTAAACTAAAAACTATGCCAAGCATAATAATTTCTAGGTTTTAAGAAATTTTTAATCTTCATCATCGTCGTCATCTGTAAAAGAACCTACCTTTTTCAAGTAAAAAACATCGTTTATCTCTTCAGCTTTCACATAATTTAGCTCTTCTTGCTCTTTCATTCGATCCGTAAATAACGTTCCTGTTAAATGATCGTATTCGTGCTGAAAAATAACCGCTGTAAAACCTTCTACCGTTTCATCATGAAAATTTCCATCCAAATCATAATACTCCAATCGAAGAACCAAGCTTCTAAACACTTTTCCGAAAATATCAGGAATCGACAAACAACCTTCGCGACCGTGACGAACAATGTCCGAATACCAAGTAATTTTTGGATTGATAATAAACTCAAAAGGTTCACCTTCTTTATCAAAACGTTGTACCCAAACCGCGTTGCGATTAATCCCAATTTGTGGAGCTGCAATTCCAACACCTTTACTTGCTTCGTCTTGTACAGTCGCATACATACGATCGGCCAATAATTTGATTAACGGATCTTTTGGATCAATATCAATAGAAGTTGATTTTAAGATTTTTGTATCTGCATCCGAAGTCGTTAATAAAACACGAAAAGGATCATAGGATTTCTTTTCTTTTATTAATGTCATTTCTGTCTTTGTTAATGGCGTATAAACAATGTTTTTCATATTTTTTGATTGAGCAAATAATGCAGAAGTACAAATTAATAAGCTATAGGTTAATGTTTTTATCATTTTTTAAGAATCAATTTGTCTAAAGAATATTTTCCTGCGCCTGATAAAAATATAACTAAATAATTGATTAAATAGAATAATCCCAATTCTTTTTTACCAAAATCATGATCCGCATGTACGATAAATACCGCAACTAACATTGTAATGATTAGTGGAATCACTGCTAAACGAGTAAATAATCCAACTAAAACTAAAGAAGCACAAAGAATTTCTGCAAAAACCGTTAAACCCAAAGATACTTCTGGTCCAAGTCTAATTGGATCACCAAATTCAAAATTACCATTGACTAATTTTTGTAATTTTCCGAATCCGTGTGTAAACATAAATCCACCAGCAGCTAAACGTACTAATAACAATGATAAATCGATAAATGCAGGTTGATTTCCTAAAAGTTTAAATTTTGTGCTCATTTTTTTTAATTTTTTTCAAATATAAGTTCTAGTTTTTACGTTCACCTTTAAATAGATCAAGAAATCTACATTTTTGGATTAATTTTGGTTAATCTTTCTATTCAAGAATAAAAAAATACAACATATGTTAAAAAACATTGCTTTAATTACGATATTATTTTCAGGTTTTGCATTTGCTCAAAAATCTGAATTACAGCAAAATGATGTTTTAGGAAATCCAACTTTTATTGAAGAATCGATGCAAAAAGCACGTATTCGCATGAAGTTTATCGAAGGTTATGAAACCGAATATTACACAAAATCAACGTATAATAAAGATGGAAATCCAACAAAACGTGATTATTTTGATGAAGCTGGAAATAAAACTTTTGCTGAAACATTTAATTACAATGAATCAAATAAATTGATTTCGAGAGAAATGAAAAACAATGACGAAAGTTTAGTTTTCAATTTTGATTATGAATATACAACAGACGGTTACATTGTCACGAAAAGCGAAAATGATGTCAATGTTTCTAAAACTGAATACAAATTAGACCAAAATCAGAATGTAACTTACGAAAGAGAAACTAATTTATTGGAAGATTCTGATGTTTTTATCGAAAAAACGTTTCAATATCAAAATGGATTTTTAGTCAAAACATTGGTGAAATATAACCAAGGAAATTATACGTTGAATTATAAGAATGACGCGAAAGGCAATCCAATAGAGGAAACTTATGTGGACAAAAACAATAAACAAGTCAATAAATATGTGCGAAAATTTGATGAAAACAATAATATTATCGAAGAAACGGTGATTGATGAAACAGGAAAAGTAAAGAATATATCAACGATTAAATATCAATACGATAATCACAAAAATTGGGTCAAACGAACGCAATTTGTAAAAGATATTGATCAACCAATTTCAAATACGACAAGGACAATACGTTACTAAAATTCAAGAGCCAAAACTAATTTGGCTCTTTTTTATTTGATTATTTAACTAAATATTTTTAAATTTATTTTAATCAATTATTTAACTTCATCTATTATGATCAATAATGTGCAAGAATTTAATCGACTTTTTCAGTTATACCAAAAAGATAATCGTTTCAATTTGTACATAAATGATTATCCTAAAAACGAATTTTTATTTCAATTTTATTCAGATGAGATTGAAGATTTAAACTTAGAATATGTTGATATTACTTCAAATTCTATCAAAAAAATTCATGATTATCGTGCAAAATTAAGCGATTTTTTTCAACCCGAAGAACTTCCAGCATTAGAGATTAAATCAATTTCAGGTTATTTTAGTCATTTTGATTTTTATTTTATGACCAATGAAAAAACCTTTGTATTTAATTATATTAATCGCGATTTTTTATCTCAACTAATTGATATTCTTCTTTCTGAATTAGATTGTAATTTTATCAGCCGATTAAAGACTGAACTTTTAATCAATTTAGAATACGATTAATTTTTTTGTTAAACTTTTTTCAGCGACATTGTTTGACTTTTAAAAGAATTCTTTTTGCATAAAGCAAAAGTAGAATGAATTTTGATCGAATTGATGAGAAGTTGAGCATCTTAGCAGATGCAGCGAAGTATGATGTTTCGTGTTCATCGAGCGGAAGTAAAAGACAAAACCAAAACAAAGGCTTAGGAAATGCATCTATGTCGGGGATTTGCCATTCGTTTACAGAAGATGGTCGATGCGTTTCTTTACTTAAAATTCTATTGACGAATCATTGTATTTATGATTGTGCTTTTTGCGTTTCTCGAAAAAGTAATGATGTAAAACGTGCTGCTTTTACAGTGCAAGAGGTAGTTGATTTAACGATTAATTTTTATCGTCGAAATTATATAGAAGGTTTATTTTTGAGTTCTGGAATTTTCAAAAACGCTGACTTCACAATGGAACGATTGCTTTTGATTGCAAAAAAGTTACGTCTTGAAGAGAATTTTAATGGATATATTCATCTCAAAACGATTCCCGGAGCGAGTGATGAATTATTGAAAGAAGCTGGTTTGTATGCTGATCGAATGTCCATAAATCTCGAAATGCCCACAGAAAAAGGACTTAAATTAGTTGCACCAGAAAAATCACACGAAGATGTAAAAAAACCTTTAGGATTTATTCATGAACAACGAGTTGAGTTTAATGCTGAACGAAAATTAATCAAATCTACTCCAACCTTTGTTCCTGCTGGACAATCTACACAAATGGTGATTGGTGCAACGCCCGAAAATGATATGCAAATTATGTATACAGCAAATCAATATTACAATGATTTCCAGTTGAAACGTGTGTATTATTCAGGTTTTATTCCAATCAATCACAATGATAATATGTTGCCGTCTATCGGAACTCAGCCACCTTTGTTACGAGAGAATAGACTGTATCAAACAGATTGGTTAATGCGTTTTTATCAATTTGATGTTACGGAGATTCTTAATCAACAAAATCCTCATTTGGATACTGATATCGATCCAAAATTGAGCTATGCTTTACGAAATTTACATGTTTATCCGATTGATATTAATACAGCCGATTATCATTTAATTCTAAGAATTCCGGGAATTGGTGTTCAATCTGCGAAGAAAATTGTTACAGCTCGAAAGTTTGGGAAAATCTATTCTTATCAGTTAAAACGTCTTGGAATTGCTTACAATAGAGCAAAATTTTTCATGACGTGTGCAGATGATCAATTTCAACAAAAAGATTTGCTTGGTTCGCAAATTAAAAATAGAATTTTGAGTTTTAGTAAAAGTAAATATCTTAAAAATCAGCCAAATCAATTAAACCTTTTTGATTAATGGAAATTTATGTTTTTGATAATAGTTTTGAAGGTTTTTTAACACTGATTTTTGATTATTATGTTAGAAAACCGAAGCAAATAAAAGTAGTATCTGAAAGAGATTTTTTACCGTCGATGTTTGATGAAGTTTATACTGTGATTACAGATGAAACAAAAGCAAAAAGAGTACTTAAAAAAATAAAAGACAAACTAAATAAAACCAGTTACAAAGCTGTACAGGCTGTTTTCTTGTCAGAAGAACCTGAAGCTTATGAAAAGCTGTTTTATTATTGTTGTTTAATTATAAATGAAACAGTTGCAGTTCAATCAAATTATGGAAATGACTATGTTTTTTATGTTATGAAAATGTATCGATCAGTTCATAGAGAAAAGCATCATCATGAAGCATTTATCCGTTTTGAAAAGATTAATCAAGATTTATTTTTTGCGAAAACTGATCCAAAATATAATGTTTTACCTTTAATTATTAATCATTTCAGAAAAAGATATGCTGACCAGAATTGGATTATTTACGATACGATTCGAAAATATGGAATTTATTATGAAAAATCTTCTGGAAATGTTCAACAAATACAATTAAATTTTACACCAAAATCTTCAACTACTCCAACTGAATTCATTGATGTAAATGAGAATTTGTACCAAGAATTATGGAAATCTTATTTTAATTCGACAACAATCGAAGCAAGAAAAAATTCGAAGTTACAAATCCAAATGATGCCCAAACGTTTTTGGAAACACTTAACAGAATATAACTAAAAAAGGCTACGAAATTCGTAGCCTTTTGTGTATTTTTTATTTTTTTGGTAAGAAAACTTCCGCCATCATACAGCGAGCGCTTCCTCCTCCTAATTTTTCAATCAAATTTATCTTAACAGGTAATATTGGATTATAAGCCTCAATTTTAGAAATTTGTTCTTGATCAAGAGAATTATAAGCTGTTTGTGACATCACTAAATATGATTGTCCTAAACCGCCAACTTGCAACATATTCCCAGCAAATTGATGCATTTGTGCTTCTGTAATTGCAATAATTTCTTTTCCAGTTTCTAATAAATACTCACAAACCGCTTTCTTTTCTTTTTTATCATCGATAGAATCCAAACAAATAATCGCATATTTATCTGCAATACACATCATTACATTGGTATGATAAATAGGTTTGCGTTCTCCATTTACAGTTTGATTCGCATGAAAAATAACAGGTGTATATTCTAATTCCTCACAAAATTCAATCAATAAATCTTCGTCAGTTCGTTGAGAAATACACGCATAAGCCAATTCATGTTCACGATCAAGAATAATACTTCCTGTTCCTTCCAAGAAAATTTCGTCTTCTTCTGCCGATGTAAAATCAATCACATCATCTATATGAAAACCTTTTTCTTCCAACAAACTCAATACATCTTCCTCACGACGCTCTTCTCTCCTATTTTTTGCAAACATCGGATATAACACTACATTTCCGTTATCGTGAAATGAAATCCAATTGTTTGGGAAGATTGAATCTGGCGTATGTGGCGAAGCAGTATCTTTAATCGTGATAACATTTACACCTTTCGAACGCAAAGCAGAAACCATTTCTTGAAATTCTTCTAAAGCTTGTTTCTGAATATCTTCTTGAGAATCTGTTGTTTCTGTTTGGAAATAATTGTTAACAGCCGTTTCTGGATTGTAATAAAAAGCTGTTGGCTCAACCATCAAAATAGTTGATGTATATTGTTTTTGTTTCATGTTATTTTCTGATTAATGGCATTGTAGAACATCTCAATAAACCTCCCATTTTAGAGACTTCGCGGTAATTAATTCGCTCCACTTTTATGTTCCATACATTTTCTAAATGATCATTTAAACGTGTAAAATTTTTCTCAGAAACAACAACTTCAGGAGAAATTGAAAACACATTAGGATTCATCCAATACATTTCTTCTTTTGTCACTTCGAATAAATTTTCTTTCCCAAAAATATCGACAATTTGCTGATATTCGTGTTCAAATAAAAAGCCGTCTTTGTAAATAATTGCTTTGTCTTTCCCAACAGGATTGAATGTACAATCTAAATGTAAGATTCCTTCGTAAGGATTTTCATCATTCTTTTTCAATTCAAAATCCAAGACTTTTTTATTGGGAAATTTGGCTTTGATATACTCTACAAATTCAACATTTGTACGTCCTGTTTTATAATTTTTGAAATCAGCTTGTTTGTACGTTCCAACAAAAATATAATCGTTGTACAAAATCACATCGCCACCTTCTACATAAACTTCTTCTGGTAAAGCATTGATTTTATTCCCTTTGAATTGACGTTTTATTTCGCAATAGGCTTGTAATTCTTCTAAACGATCTGGAATAATATTCGAGATAAAGAATTCATCATCAATTACAAAACCGACATCACGAGAAAAAACTTGATTACAATCTTCGATCATTGTTGGACGTAAAACTTTAACATTATATTTTTTCAAAACTTGTTCAAATTCTGACATTTCCGCAATCAAATCTTCTTCTTTTGGATAATCGTTATTCTTTACGGTTTCATAAGATTTGGCATCGAACGTCTGATCAAGTGTTGGATTAGCTCCGTTAGATTCTGCTCGACCCAAGACTACAGTTTGCAGTTGAGCCGTTTCATTCTGTACATTTAATCGCATAATTTATTGTAGTTTTTAATTTTATGTTCCAAAAAAAATCCCGCAATAGCGAGATTTAATTTTGTATAAATATACATTTTATTTTTGAATTCCTAAAGCTTTCAAACCATTTACTGTTGCAATATTTGAAAGTTGTTCCACATCATAAAAGTGACAAGACTCTAGCATTACTCTCAATTCTGTAAGTAAATGACCATCAGAAAAAGGTTTATAAATATCATTAATATTATCTGTTCCGAAGGCAACGTTAATTCCTCTTGGAATCATTTCATCAACTGGCGTTACCGAGTTGTGCGAAGGCGCCAAACGCTCTGTACGATTGTGATCTATCCAAGCAGTTGGACAAGAAACAATGTGCATATCTGCTTTTTTAATTAAATCATATAATTCGTAACGATATTTTCTTGGATGAGCCGCTACAGAAATTGAGTGAACCGCAGAAACTTTTCCTTGCATTCCGTGTTCAATCGTTTTCAAAGCTAATTGTTCCGTTTCTTTTTCTTCGTCTGTGTTAAATTGATCAACATGAACGTGAACCAATTTATTTTTTGCTTTTGCAGTTGATAATAAAATATCTAAATGCTCATCTTCTCGACCGAAATCTTTTGCAGGTAAACCTCCGATAATATCCACAAAATCAGAAGACATATCAAACCATTCGCGCGCTTTTGGATCGATAACTCCTTTCAGTACTTGATTTGCAAAACGCATTTCGATGTCTTTTCCGTAATTATCTTTTAAGCGTTGAGCAGCTTGTATACTACGATCTTCAATCACTTCATCCGCATCAATAAAAGAACCAATTGCTTGACAACCTTGCTCTAACATGAAATTAATCGCTTTTTCCATTCGGAAATAAATATCATCAACAGATGAATTACGTTTCATATCATCAACTAAATGCCATTTTTCTTTTAAGTAAGAATTTGATAATGCGAAAGTGTCCGAAGTCAATGAATAAGCTCTATCTAAGTGTGAATGCGTATTAACCCAACCTCCTTTTTCGTTGATTTTTTCAAGTACTTCTTCAATTGGATTATAGTTCTGTTTGTTCATCGTGAGTTTGTTTGTTTTCGGGATGTAAAATTAACAAGATTATTCAATAGAAATGAAGCGATATTATCAAAAAGATTTCTGTAACTTTGTGCCTTTGTTAGTAACATGAGCAAGCAAAAAAAATCCAACAATAGTTGGACTTTTTTGTTTGTTTATTTTTTTTAAGAAAAAGTTCTATTTTACCATCTGGATATTTTGAATTAGGCTTTGTAAATTTTAAATCATCTACTAAATCCATATTTACTGCAATAAAACTTGCATAATCAACATCTTTTCCGTCAATTGAATAACCTATTTTTAAATCTTTTTTTGGTTAAGAAATGATTAATTTAGAATTTTTAATTCCAGGAATTGTATCATTCAAAGTTTTAGATTGTGCAAAACTCAACAATGGAAGAAATAAAAAAGCTAATAGTAATTTTTTCATATCATTAATATTTGTTCCATAATTTCTCAAACTTTTATGTTATGATTCTTTCTCTTTTTTGGAAACAATATCAATTTTTCCGTTTGGATATTTTTTATCTGTTTTGATTACTGTAATATATTTAATTTCATCTGGACTCATTTTCGTAAAAATACTTTTATCAACTCTCTCTCCATCAATAAAAATTGCAGGTCTACTATTTTCATATTCAGAAATAGATATAGAACTTGGTACAATTCTATTTAAAACTTTTTCATTTGAATTTTCTTGTGCAAAACTCAACATTGGAAGAAATGCAAAAGCTAATAATATTTTTTTCATAAATCGTTAATTTATATAAAGTTAATTAAATATTTTATAAAAACTAATTTTTATATGTTCGTTTTACAGATTGAATTCCTTCAATATTTTTCATTTCCATCATGATTTTTTCTAATTCGGCTTTATTTTTAACTGAAACTGTAATCTTTCCATCAAAAATACCTGCATCCTCAGATAAATTAATACTATGCATGTTCAACGAGTTATTTTTTGAAATAACTAACGTAATATCACTCACCATTCCAGCTCGATCCAATCCTTGTAGCTCAATCAACGCTTTGAACTCTTGTTGAGAAGAATCAATCCATTTCGCTTTTATAATTCTGTAGGCGTAATTTGCTTGTAACGAAACTGAGTTTGGACAATCTACCTTATGTACTTTTATTCCTTTTGAAACTGTGATAAAACCATATACTTTGTCACCTGGAATTGGATTACAACAACTCGCTAATTCGTAATCTAAACGCTCTTCATCATTCCCAAATACAAGACTATCTAATTTCGTTTTGTCGACAGGAATATCATCTTTTTTAGTTGTATTGAATGTTGATTTTCTGAAACGGTTAATCAACCCTGTGAAGCCAGTATTTCGTTCTGCAAATTTGCGTAAATCATTGTTGTCAATAATTCCCATTGCAACATTATAGAATACATCTTGACTCGAACTTAACTTAAAGTATTGCTGTAACTGATTAGTTGTATTATCATTAAAATCAACCTTTAAGTGTCTTAATTTTCGTTGAATAATTTCTTTTCCATCTTCTGCAACTTTACGTTTATCTGAGTTTAAAGAAGCTTTAATTTTACTTCTCGCTTTACTCGTTACAACATATTCTAACCACTCTAATTTTGGTTTTTGCTGTGTTGATGTAATGATTTCTACTTGATCTCCACTTTGCAATTGATGCGACAACGGATACAATTTCCCATTCACTTTTGCACCCAAACAATGGTCACCAACATTGGTGTGAATAGAGTAAGCAAAATCCAACGAACTCGCTCCTTTTGGCAACGAATGCAAGTCTCCTTTTGGTGTAAAAACATAAATCTCTTTTGAATACAAATTGAATTTGAAATTATCCATAAATTCAATCGCATCCTTAGTATCTTCTTGCTCCAACATTTCACGAACTTGATGAATCCATTCATCAACTTTTGTTTCGTCATCCGATACATTTTCTTTGTATTTATAATGCGCAGCAATACCCATTTCGGCAACTTCGTCCATTCTTTCAGAACGAATTTGTACTTCTACCCATCGCGCTTGTGGTCCCATAACCGTTACGTGAAGCGATTCATAACCAGTAGTTTTGGGCTGAGAAATCCAATCGCGCATACGTTTTGGATTTGGAATAAATAAATCCGTTACTAACGAATAAATTTTCCAAGCTAAGAATTTTTCATTCTTTTTGTCCGAACGATAAATTACACGAATCGCAAATAAATCGAACACTTCCTCGAAAGGAATTCCTTGATTAACTGTTTTCCGATAAATTGAATTGATTGATTTTGAACGACCTTTTATCTCAAATTCTAAACCTTCGGCTTCAAGTTTTTCTGAAATAGTCTTACAGAAATCATCAATGTATTTTTTTCTTTCGGCTTCTGTTTCTGTTAATTTATGTTCAATATTAAAATACGCATCCGGTTTAGTGTATTTCAAACTCAAATCTTCCAATTCTGATTTGATGTTATACAATCCCATTCTGTGAGCCAAAGGCGCATATATAAAAATGGTTTCGGATGCTATTTTTAACTGTTTATCCTCGCGCATACTTTCTAACGTACGCATATTGTGTAAACGATCTGCAATTTTGATCAAAATCACACGCACATCTTCAGATAAAGTCAGCAATAATTTTTTATAATTTTCTGATTGTATCGAAACATCTTGCTTGTTTAAGACCGCAATTTTTGTTAATCCGTCTATAATTTTTGCAATCTTTTTTCCAAAAAGTTTCTCAATGTCTTCTAACGTATATTCTGTATCTTCTACTACATCATGCATTAAAGCCGCAGAAATTGATGTAGCGCCAAGCCCAATTTCGTCAGCAACAATTTTGGCAACAGCAATCGGATGATAAATATATGGTTCGCCTGTTTTTCTGCGCTGATCTTTGTGCGCATCAACAGCCAAATCAAAAGCTTTACGAATCAGCTTTTTATCTTCATCTGATAAAGTGACATATGTATTTTGAAGCATCTCTTTATAACGTCTCGTTATCTCAATGTTCTCTCTCTCTAATTGTTCGTCTGTAATAACATGAGGCGTATCCATCTTTCTTATGTTTTTGTTGATTTAGAAAAAAGCTTTAATTCCCTTTATTTATCTGCTTTCTTCGAAGGATTAAATATACAATATTTTATTTTTTATTGACTATAATATTCAACTGATTTTATCACGTTTTTTAAGTCTTTATTTTTAATCAATCTAATTTATAACGTACTTTTTACACTATTAATTTAATAATAAAAGTTGATTAATATAATCTGATTTTATCAATTTACAATTATATACTACTTTTTATTGTATAGTTGATAAATAATTAACTGTCCTAAAACAAACATTTTAAACTTTATTATTAATTCTAAACATTTTTCTAACTTAACAAAACAAATAAAACACAGCACACACATAAATGGATTACAAAACTTTATACTCAAAAAGTATTGAAGAACCTGAACTTTTTTGGAAAGAAGAAGCGCAGAAATTAGCATGGTCAACTTACCCTGAACAAATCTTAAAACAAAATGAAAACGGATATTATTCGTGGTTTGTTGACGGAAAAATAAATATGAGCCGTTTGGCTTTGGAGGAAAATATAAAAGCTGGACGCGGAGAACAATTTGCTTTAATTTACGATTCTCCTGTTACAGAAGTTGTTCAAAAAATTACGTACAATCAGCTTTTAGAAAAAGTAAGTCGTTTTGCAGGAGGTCTTACATCCTTAGGATTATCAAAAGGTGATACAGCAATTATTTATATGCCTATGATTCCAGAAGCAATTGTTGCGATGCTTGCTTGTGCGAGAATTGGTGTAATACATTCTGTTGTTTTTGGAGGTTTTGCAGCGCCAGAATTAGCTATTCGTATTGATGATGCTCAACCTGATGTTATTATTTCTGCGTCTTATGGAGTAGAAATTAATCGTCAAATCAACTATAAACCATTGATTGATGAAGCAATTGAATTAACACTTTACAAACCAAAAAACATTGTCATTTTTGAACGTCCAAATCACACCGATGATTTATCAGCAGAAAACGTTCATACCTATGATGAAATGTATCAACATCAACCTATAGAACCTATCGAAGTTCCAAGTACACATCCATTATATATTTTGTATACTTCTGGAACAACTTCTACGCCAAAAGGTGTCGTACGCGATACAGGAGGTTATGCAACTGCACTAAATTCGACAATGAACTATTTTTATGATTTAGAACCAGGTGATACAATTCTTACTGCAAGTGATATTGGTTGGGTTGTTGGACATTCCTATATCGTTTATGCGCCGTTAATTTATGGTGTTACAACGGTTATTTATGAAGGAAAACCAATCAAAACTCCTGACGCTGGAGCTTTTTGGAGAATGGTTGAAGAACATAAAATCAAAAATGTTTTCACAGCTCCAACAGCAATTCGAGCAATTCGAAAAGAAGATCCAGAAGGAAAATTATTCCAAAAATACGATACGTCAAGTCTGAAACGTTTATTCTTAGCAGGAGAACGTTGTGATACATCTACTTATTATTGGTTAAAAGAAATTTCAAAATTACCCGTTATTGATCATTGGTGGCAGACAGAAAGCGGCTGGCCAATGTTAGGAATTTGTGTTGGAATCGAAAATATAATGCCTGAACCTGGCGCAGCTGGATTACCTGTTTTTGGGTATAATATAAAAATTGTAAATGAAGAAGGACAAGAAAATGATATACGAGAGGAAGGTTCTATCGTGATTCAGCTTCCACTTCCTCCTGGTTGTATGACAAGTTTATGGCGAAATGAACACCGATTTATAAAAGGTTATTTTCAACAATTTCCGAATCATTATTTAACTGGTGACGGAGGTTTTAGAGATGAAAATGGTTTTGTATTTATTACAGGTCGAACTGATGATATTATTAATGTCGCTGGTCATAGGTTAAGTACTGCAACAATGGAAGAATTGGTTTCTTCTCATCCTGATATTACAGAATGTGCGGTTGTGGGAATTAAAGATGAATTGAAAGGTCAAATTCCAATAGGTTTGATTGTTACAAAAGAAAACGCATCAAAATCGGAAGAAGAAATCGAAAAAGATTTGATTGCTTTATTACGCAAAGAAATTGGCGGAATTGCCTGTTTCAAAACATCTATAATAGTTAACAGACTACCAAAAACACGAAGCGGAAAAATATTACGCAAAACTTTATCTCAAATTGCAGACGGAACACCATTCACAATTCCATCTACAATTGATGATGCTACAGTTTTAGATGAATTAATTCACGAATTTTCAAGAAGAAACGTAGGTCTAGCCTTTGCGATTTCGTCAATATAATCCATTTTATTCATTCACTATCTCAAAAGCAGTAATTCCTACTATTACTGCTTTTTTTATTCATTTTTACATAAATTTGAATTAGAAATATCATTCAATGCCAAATCAATCAAAATCATTAGAAGATGTGCACGAAAGTGTTCAAATCAAAAAAGGAAAGTTTAGAAAAATCCTAAGTTTTTTTGGACCTGCCTACTTAATAAGCGTTGGTTACATGGATCCGGGAAACTGGGCAACCGATTTAGCAGGCGGTAGCCAATTTGGTTATACTTTGATTTGGGTTTTATTGATGAGTAACATAATGGCTTTGTTATTACAAAGTTTATGTACACGTTTGGGAATTGTTCGACGAAAAGATTTGGCGCAATGTAACCGAGAAACTTATCCGAAAGGAATGAATCTCATCTTGTATATTTTAGCCGAAATAGCTATTGCAGCTTGTGATTTAGCAGAAATTTTGGGAATGGCAATTGGTCTAAATTTACTTTTTGGAATAGATTTGATCTATGGTGTTTTAATCAGTTTCTTAGACACTTTTCTCCTACTTTATCTTCAAAAATTAGGCATGCGAAAAATGGAACTTTTCATTGTTGGTTTAATCACGATGATTGGTTTATGTTTTTTAACCGAAATGTTTTTAGCAAAACCAGATTTTGGAGAAGTTGCAAAAGGATTTATTCCATCTATTCCAAATAGCGCTGCATTGTATATCAGCATTGGTATTATCGGCGCAACTGTAATGCCGCATAATCTTTATTTACATTCTGCACTCGTCCAAACGCGGCAAATAAAACGCGATGATTTTTCAATCAAAAAAGCCCTCAAATATAACTTTTGGGATAGCGCAATTGCTCTGAATTTAGCCTTCTTTGTCAATGCTGCAATCTTAATTTTAGCTTCATCCGTATTCCATAAAAACGGCTATCACGATGTTGCAGAACTGAGCGATGCTTATAGATTATTGGGGACAACTTTAGGAACAGATTTGGCTCCAAAATTATTCGCAGTTGCTTTAATTTTAGCTGGACAAAGCTCTACAGTTACAGGAACTTTAGCTGGACAAATTGTGATGGAAGG
Source organism: Empedobacter sp. UBA5987 (assembly GCF_002429865.1). Classification (NCBI taxonomy): domain Bacteria; kingdom Pseudomonadati; phylum Bacteroidota; class Flavobacteriia; order Flavobacteriales; family Weeksellaceae; genus Empedobacter; species Empedobacter sp. UBA5987. The sequence continues at coordinate 1,749 of NZ_DJBB01000061.1, read as the reverse complement.
ATATTTACATCTACGTATTAATCCTGTTTTGAGAAGAATTTTGACACGATTATTAGCCGTAGTTCCAGCAGTTGTAGTCATTCTTATTTTTGGAGAAAAAGAAGTCGGTTCTTTACTAATTTTCAGTCAAGTTATCCTAAGTATGCAATTGGCTTTTGCGGTAATTCCGTTGATTCATTTTGTGAGTGACAAAACAAAAATGGGGAATTTTGCAATCAATACAACAACCAAATTTTTTGCATGGACAATCGCTTTTATTATTTCATTTCTGAATGCGCAATTGGTGTATGAAGAAGTTAATAAATGGATGGCAAATAGTGAATCTTACACTTTAAATATTTTTCTTATAGCGTTAGAAATAGGACTTTTAGTTTTATTATTGCTGACATTTTTTATTCCAATTATGTTGAAGAAAAATGAAGAAAATCAAAGAGAAATTCATGAACCATTTGAGAAGTTTACATTAGAAGAAATTTCGAATCAACATTTCAAAAAGATTGTGGTGGCGTTAGATTTTTCGAAAACCGATCGAAAAGTCATCAATTATGCAACACAATTAGCTACTACTGAATCTGCCATTATTTTGGTTCATATTGTTGAAAGTGCTTCTGCGAAATATACGGGAGAGCGTACGAATGATGAAGAATCTCTATCAGATTTGAAACGTTTAGAACAATATGCAGAAATCATTCGTCCTTTGTTTAATGAAACTAAAATCGAACTAGGTTACAATAATCGAATCAATTCGATTGCTGAAATTTGTAAACGAAATCAAGCAGATTTGTTGATTGTTGGTTCGCACGGACACCGAGGTTTTATGGATTTTATTTTTGGAGAAACGATTAATAAATTAAGACATCGCGTTAATATTCCGGTGTTTATTGCAAAATAATAAAAAGCCATTCAGAGAAATTCTGAATGGCTTTTTGATTAGATTAAAATATAAAAATTATTTGATCGATAATAATTCAATCATTTCTTTATTTTCTTGTAAAATAGCATGATCTAAAGCAGTTTTACCATTGTTATCTTTAATGTTTAAATCTGCACCAGCTTCGATTAGTTTTTTGGCAATTTCATTTTGACCAAATGTTACAGCAAAAATCAAAACAGAAGCTCCATTAAAATTCACTTGATTAACATCAGCCTTATTCGCAATTAGTAAATTTACCATTTCAGGAAATCCTCTAAAGGCGGCTCCCATCAACGCATTGTTTCCAGATAAATCTTGCGCATTAGGATTTGCTTCTTTTGATAATAATACTTTCGCAGCGTCTGAACTGTTATTATAAATCGCTAAAATTAAAGGTGTAAATCCACGTTGATTTGCTTCATTTACATGCTTTCCATTAGAAATTAACTCTTCTATTTGCTTCACATTATTTTCTCTCGCCGCACTAAACAAATCTTGTGTATAAATAGATGAAAAACTGAATAGAAATAAGGCTAAAAATATATACTTTTTCATGATAATATTGATTTTATGAAAGTCATGGAGTCGAACTCTATCGACTCCAAACCAATAGAAATTATTTTGGTAAATATTGCTTTACATTGTTCATAGAAGTATTTGTAGCCTTCATCAAACGTGTTCCATATTCTGTATTTGCTTGGTAAAAATGTGCAATCATTTTATGAACAATTACTTTATTTTTAACCGATTTTAAAGTTCCAGATAAATTTTTGATTAATTTATCTTGATCTTTTTTAGAGAATGATTTGTACAAATTGTAATCTTCCCTAAAAACC
>NZ_DJBB01000009.1:0-27328 GCF_002429865.1 Empedobacter sp. UBA5987 | reverse complement strand
ACCTAAATGCACTACGGGTTAAATATATTGTTTAATTTCTTTTTTTAGTTGTTGTATTGAATCAAATTTTTTCAAGTAAAATAGTTCTGATTTTAATGTTCCAAAGAAATTTTCAATAATTGCACTATCCAAACAATTTCCATTTCGACTCATACTTTGAATTATTCCTTTTTTTAATAAACATTGATATTGTTTCATTTGATATTGCCAGCCTTGATCCGAGTAAAATAGCATTCATTATTTAATCGGTCTGTATTTATAGCAATTTTCCAAGCGGCTAAAGTGGTATTTTCGATATTCAAAGTATTATGGCCTAAACTCCATCCAATGACCTTTCTATCAAATAAATCGATTAATCTGTTGTTAAATACAAAAATCATTCTTAAGTTTGAATATAAGTATATCTGACACCCATTTCATGTAAGGTTTTGAATCACTAAGATCTCGATTAAGTAGCTTATTCACAGTTAAATAACTTTGTGTTTGGAATTTGTTGTAACTCTTTACTTTTTCTTAATTTATTTCTTAAACCAAGCTCTTTTATATATTTAGCAACTGTTTTAAGGGATATCCTATAACCTAATGCGTCAATTCTGAATGAAGCCGAGGACTTCCATATCTTTGCTTAAATTCAAAATAGAAATACTTTATTTTATACAATATCAATTTTTTTCAAAAATCTATTGGAATAACCTCTCTTTCTCCATTTAAAATAGCTGCTGGAATTGATTTTTAATAGAAAACATATTTTCTCAATCGGAAATTGGTACTCATAATTCTTTATGAATCTATATTTCATCGACCGTTCTTGAAAAAAATGCTGATTGCTTTTTTTTTAAGATATCACGTTCTAATTCAGCATCTTTTAATTTCTTATCTAATTAAACTATACACTGCTGTTCTGCTGTTAATTTTAAATTACCTTTTCATGGAAAACTGTTGGATTCATATTCTTGATCATCTTTGTGGCATTTGTATAATAATGATGTTTTATTACAAGTTCCCTTACTAATTCTGAAATATTACTTATTTCATAACTCAATTCTACTACTCGTAATTTAAATGAGGCATCGTAAAGATTTTTTGTCCTTTCATCATTTTAAGATAAGTCTAATAACTTTTCTTATACTCGAGTTTATGTTAGTATATCCATATCGTGCTGTTGCAAAATATTTACTAAATAAAAAAGAGAACTAAAAAGTTCTCTTTTTTATTTTTGGTTGAATTGATTTATTTCATCTTCTCCACTTTTATATATTTATTTCCATCGACATCGCTCCATGTAGGACCTTCGGCCGAAACCTCATCTCCAATATTCAAGGTTTTATATTCTTGATTATTCTTTTGAAAATTTATAATGCTAATTGTTGCTTTGTAATGCTCTCCTTTTTTGGTTTCGATTGTTGCCATATAGCCATCTTTACCTCTTTCAAGTTCGGTTACTTTTCCATTCACAACAATTTGATGCTCTTCTAAAATTGAAGTTGAATCCGTATTCGCTTTGTTCGTAGTACAACTATTCATAAAAAGTGCAGCTACAAGAATAATTAAAGCATAAGATTTTCTCATAATTATAATTTAATGACAAAAATCAAACAAACTTTATACCATATCTCTTCAATACGATGATTACTCTTCGCCTAAATTTTCTATTTCTGATTCTAGACCTTCTCCAAATTCACTTAAAGCAGAATTTAATGAAATTTCTGTACAATACTTAGATCCTAAATCTAATCCTTTTTGTAAAAACTCTTCCGCTTTTTCCTTTTCTCCTGTAAAATAGTAATACGTATAAAATAATCCGTATCCATCTGGATTTCCTAAATCAATCACACGTTGTGCTAATTGCTGTAACTCTTTATTTGGTTTAAGTTTTATTTCGTCCGCCGCATTCAATGTTTCGAAAACACCACCAGATTGTTCAGCAAATTTATAAGCAAAAACTACTTTACAACTTTCATCAAAACCTTCTTTACACAGTTTTGCATTTGCAGTTTCATTTTCTTTTAATTTTTGATTCAAACTATTTTCATCTAAATCAAAAAGAAAAGAAGCATTATTTTTAAAATTGATATCATAATTCTGCGCCATCCAATTTGCACGCTGCGCTAATTTTGGATTTGATTGAGCTTTATTTTCGAAAGATTTCAAATTTGATTTATATACTTTTTTATCAACCCAATCTGAAATTCCTTTTAATTGATTTTTCTCTTTTTTGAAGATAAAAACCGTTTTTTCGACAAATATTATAACCGAATCGTTGCGTTCAGTAAATTCGTAACCAACCTCATCAAATTCACCGATTGTTACTCTTCCTTTTCCATCAAATTTCAATGGATTATATAATTCATCTTTTGCTTTTGTTGTAAAAACGCCTTCTAACGTATTCGTTGCTTGCTGAGCAAAAAGTATTGACACCATAAATAATGTTGTCAATAAAAACAGTTTCTTCATTTTTTAGAAAGTCTCAATTAATATTACGCCAAAAATAAACGTTTTAATTTGTCTAAAACTCACTAGAAATAGTTAAAAAAATAAATTTCTTTGCAGTCAACCGAGGACTCAAGTAAGGTAAAACATACCTGTTTGTAATCAACCAAGGACTCAGGAAAGGTAAAACATATCTGTTTGTAATCAACCGAAGACTCGGATAAGGAAAACACATCTGTTTATAATCAACCGACTACTCAGGTAAGTTAAAACATATCTGTTTATAATCTCCTGAGGACTTGGGTAAGGTAAAACATACCTGTTTGTAATCAACCAAAGACTCGAGTAAGGTAAAATACATCTGTTTGTAATCAATTTTTTTTTTAGCGAATAATAGAAAAAACTAAGTAACACTTTAACTCTTATTGCGAATGTTTATATTAGCAGGAAATTAAAGAAAAGCTGATTTAATGTTTTTTTACGAAACTTGACTATGTTTAACTTCGTGAAAATTAATGTTAGCTATAATTTCTAAAATAGAACCTTTGAAAAACTACTTTTATAAATATCAATTTATATTTTCAATTCTAACAGTTTTAATGATTTTTTATCAAACTAATTATAAAAATGATCTGAAAAATAATTTAAATGATAGTATAATTAAAAAATTAACTATCATAAATAAAAATTGTTACAACTATAAGATTAGTTCTTCAATAAAAGTAAATTACAATTCGAAAGATTATTATATTAAAGTTGGTGCTAAAGAATGTAAGAACATAAATATTAATGACAAAATCGAGCTTGTTTACTCTAAAAAATATGATGAGTTCGAATTACCTAAACACATTAATCGTAAAAACAATTTAGTATTATATCTATTATTATTTTTTACTTTTTTACCATTAAAAAAATTATCAACTATAATGAATAAATAGAAACTGTAGCTAACATTGTATTTGCAAAATAACAATTTCTAACGAATAAAAAATCCTTGTCAAGGTTCAGAACTTTGACAAGGATTTTTTTATATCTCAATTAAAATAATAAAACGAAAGATTACTCTTCCCATTCTTCTTTTATTTGTCTTGCTTCATAATCTGCAACCATTTCTGCTTCATAATCTACTTTTTCTCCTTTTGAGAAACGACGAATTGCACTATCGAATAATGAATAAACCACAGGAACAATAATTAAGGTTAGGAATAATGAGGAAACTAATCCACCGATAATAACCCATGCCAAACCGTTGTTCATCTCTGCTCCTGCTCCTTCTGCCAAAGCAATCGGAATCATACCAAAAACCATGGCGATAGTTGTCATCAAAATTGGACGAAGACGTGCATGATTGGCTTGTACCAAAGCATTGTGTGTTGTTTCTCCTGCTTCTTTTCTATGGTTTGTAAAATCGACTAATAAAATGGCATTTTTGCACACCAAACCAATCAACATAATCATTCCGAGAATCGTGAAGATATTCAACGAATTATTAGTTAAAGCTAAAACCACAAAGACTCCAATTAATGATAATGGAATAGAAAACAAAACCACGAAAGGATAAATAAACGAATCATACAAAGCAACCATCACCAAATAAACTAAAATAATTGCTGCTAATAATGCGTAACCTAATGTACCAAAACCTTCGGATTGATTTTCTTCATCTCCACCCCAAACATACGATACACCGGTTGGTTTTTTACTATCAATTTTTTGTAAACTATTTTTGAAATCAGTCACAATATCACCCGTTGTACGACCAACAGATTGCGCTTGCACAGTTACAGAAGGTGTTTTATCACGACGCTCTAAGAAACTTGGTCCAGAACTTTGTGTAACCGTTGCAAATTGATCCAAACGAATTTGTTGTCCTTTATCATTCATAAATATCAAACTACGAACATCATCGATATTCGAACGATTAAAATCATTGTACTGAATATTAATATCATATTCGTATTCACCGGCACGGAATTTACCATCTGTATTTCCAGAGAAAGCCGTTTGCATGGTTAAACCAACTGTTTGTAAATTCAATCCTAAAGCAGCCATTTTATCACGGTCAACTTGCACATTAATTTCAGGATTTCCGGCTTCTGTCGTTAATTTCACTTCCGAAGAACCCTTAATTTGCTCTAATTCGTGTTTTGCTAATTCAGCAAATTTCATGGCGCTTTCTAAATTTGGACCTGTCACAACCAACGCTATTGGCGCTTGTTCCGCTCCAATTAAACCAACTGGAACAGTTTTAACCTTAGCACCAACTAATTCTTTTTCTAAATCGCGTTTTACTTTTGCCGCATAAATAAATGAATTGTCTTCACGCTCTGATTTATCATTTAAAATAACGTCTATTTCTGCTTTATAAGCTGTTGCTTGTGCTGCTCCAAATCCTTCAGAACTTTGACCAACAGTTGTAATCATATCAACAACTTCTTTTTTACCACGTAAAAATTTTTCTGCTTTTTGCGTCATAAAATTTGATTCCTCTATTGTTGCATCTTTTGGTAACTCTATTTGAACTAAGAATTCACCTTTATCTGTTTTAGGGAAGAATTCACCACCAATATATTTTCCTCCCATTAAAACTCCAATAACTGCAAATAAAACGATAAATACCCCAATAAAAACTCCAATTCTACGAACGGTAGATTTTAAACACCATTCTAACATATCAGAAATGAAGTGGGTAAATTTCATTAATTGTTTTTCGAACCAAAGAATAAATTTCTCAAAAATATTTTTCCCTGTGATATGTTCTAATTTCCCGAAACGAGAAGACAACCAAGGAACAATTGTAAATGACGACAATAAGGATAGTAAGGTTGCGATAACGACTGTCACACAAAACTGTGCAATAATATTCGCCACCAAACCTGTACTCATTGCAATTGGTAAGAATACCACGACAATTACCAACGTAATAGCTGTTACTGTAAATCCAATTTCTTTTGCCCCATCGTATGATGCTCTAATTTTCGATTTTCCCATCTCCATGTGACGGTAAATATTCTCTAAAACAACGATAGCATCATCCACTAAAATCCCTACAACAAGCGATAAACCAAGTAACGACATCAAGTTTAAGGTATACCCCATTAAGTACATTCCGATAAAAGTCGCAATTAACGATGCTGGAATAGAAACCATTACAATAAAAGCATTACGAATACTATGTAAAAATAAAAGCATTACAATTGCAACTAAAACAACTGCTAAAACTAAATCGAAAATAACGTGATCTGCCGCAGCCAATGTAAAATCAGACGTATCATTTACAATCTGAATTTTAAGTCCTTCTTTCTTATAATCTGTTTCAACTTTTTTGATGGTTTCTTTCATCAATTCAGAAACTGCAACCGCATTTGCATCTGATTGTTTTACAACCTGAACAATAATCGCTGAACTCTGATTAACACGTGCAATTTTTTCTACTTCTTTTTGAGAATCTTGCACAAAAGCAACTTCCGATAAACGAACTTGAATTCCATTATTCGAAGAAATTACCAAATTATTTAATTCATCAACTGATTTATATTTTCCAGAAAGACGAATAATTGTAGAGTTTTCACGTGTTTTTACACTTCCTGTTGGGAAATCTAAATTCGAAGTTAAGATTGCTTGCTGAACTTGAGGCACAGATAATCCATAACCTTTCAATTTCACAGGATCTAAACTTACCTGAATTTCACGTTCTTGTCCTCCAATCAAATTTACTTGCGCAACACCTGTCACACGCGATAAAACTGGTTCTATTTTTTTATCTAACAAATCATACAAATCTTTTTCTGTCAACTTATCAGACGTTACACCAGCTGTAATAATTGGTAAATCACTTAACGAGAATTTCGTCAAAGAAGGCGGATCTACATCATCAGGTAAATCTTTCTCAATGGCATTAATCTTACGTTGCGCATCATTCAACGCTAAATCTGCATTTGCATCAGAATTCAACGTAACCATTACAACTGATAAACTTTCGTAAGATTTCGATTCTACTTTCTTTACATTTTCTAAGGCTGCAACCGCATCCTCTATCTTTTTGGTTACAGAATTTTCAACTTCGTTTGGAGAAGCTCCAGGATAAACCGTTGAAATCGTAACAACATTCGTTTCAAATTTTGGGATTAATTCGTATCCCATTTGCGTATAACTAAACAATCCTCCCAAAGTCAAAATCGTGAATAACACGATAATCATTGTGGGACGTTTAATTGATATTTCTGCTATTTTCATGGAAATCTATCTTACTTTACAACTTTTACTTTCGTTCCATCTTTCAGATTAATCTGACCACTTGTCACGATTTCAGCTCCATCTTTAATTCCACTAATAATTTCAACTTCAGTTCCAACTGTTTTTCCAATCACAACTTTCGTTAATTTTGCTGTATTATTTTCAACCACGAAAACTTGTCCAGAACTAATTCCATTTACGAAAGCATTTGCTGGAACAACCAATACATTTTTACCTGCATTTACATCATCTTTTGTCGAGAATACTGCCGTTCCGTACATACCAGCTTTTAAACCAGAATTATTCGAAACTTGAATTTCTACTGGAAAGTTTAATGAAGCATCTGCTTTAGGCGCAATAAAAGAAATTCTCCCTGCAAATTCTTGATCTGGAAAAACACTAGCCAATACTTTGATTGTTTGTCCTACTTTCAAATTCACAACTTCAGCTTCTGTTACTGTAACTTGTAATTTTAGTTTTGATACATTTACAATATCAAACATTTGAGAACCTGGCGCTACTACAGATCCTGGCTCTATGTAACGCTTGTTAATCACACCAGAAATAGTTGCTTTTACATTGGTATCACGAACACGTAAATTTTGTGCAGAAACCGCTGCTCTTGCATTTTTTAATTGCAAACGCGAATTATCTAATTGTTGCTTTGTTACTCCTCCAGTTTTGTACGCATTTTCGTAACGTTGATTATCTATAATCGCATTTTGAAGATTATTTTGTGCTTGAGTTACATCAACCTCAATTGCATCTTTTTTAATCGTCGCCAATGTTTGTCCAACAGAAACATAACTACCTTCATCTACCAATACACGAACAATTCTTCCTGAAATTTCTGAAGGAAAACTCATTTCCTGAAATGGCGCAAACGTTCCGTTTGACGTATAATCTGTATTTAAGCTTTCGTATTTTGCTTTAATTGTATTTACCACAACCTCATCGTTACTAGCATTTACAATCGCAACTTCCTCTTCTTGCTTCGCTTTGTTATTTTTGATGATGTAAACTGCTCCACCAATCAAGCCAGCAGCAATTAATATATAAAGTAAAGTTTTTACTGATTTCATAAATCGGTTCTATTATTGAATTAATGTTTTTAAGTCTCCTTTTGCTTTGATTAATGCGATTTCGGCAATTTTATATTCTAACAAAGCATTTGAGTAATTATTTCGAGCATCTGTCAACGCATTTTCAGCGTCTAAAATTTCTGTCAAATTAGCTAAACCTTGTTGGTAATTATTTTGTGTATTTGCAAGTACTTTTTCTGCCAACGATACATTTTCTTCTTGAATATCGACACTTTTTAACGCATTTTCTATTTGCGCTTTTGCATTTTGATATTCCAAACTCAAACCAAGTTTTGTGTCATTCATTTGTTCTTCGATATCCAACAAATCAATTTCAGCTTGATTTATTTTTGCTTTTGTAGCTCCTCCAGAAAAAATCGGAACTTTTACACTCAAGCCAATCGAAGCTAAATCTGACCATGTATAAGTTTTTGAAGTAATAAATTTTTCACCAAAACCTTGCAATCCATAATTACCAGCCAAACCAACAGTTGGATAAAGATTTGCACGTTCAGCTTCTTTTGCAAAACCTAACAATTCTTTTTGTTTTGACAATACTTTAAATTCTGTTCTATTTTCTACATTAATTTGATCTTCTAACAAAACTAAATTCGGTGTGATTGTTTCTTCTGTCAACGTAATTGGCTGTTCTATTGGATAACCCATATAAAATTTCAATGCATTCTTGTTAATTTCTACTGCATTTACCAATTGTTGGCGAGATGAAGATATGTTATTTAATTGTACAACTATTCGGTCTAAATCAATAGGCTTTGCCAATCCATTATCCACTAAACTTTTGATAACATTGCGAACTTTATTCGTGTTTTCGTAACTTTTATCAATTGTTTTTAATTTCTCTTCTTGAATAAAAACTTGATAATACGCATTAGCTACTCGCTCTATAATTTGTTCATCTGTTAAATCCGCATTAATTTGGTAAAATTCACGTGTAGATTTTGCTGCTTTAAGTCCTGTAAAAACACGCTGATCAAAAATATTTTGATTAACCGTAACTCCCAAACTCGAATTCCATGGTTGTCCCATTTTAATGATAGTTGTTTGCCCTCCCATTGTCAGTGCAGTTTCTTGCACAATTGGATTATACTGTAATCCTGCATTTGCACTAACCTGTGGCAAAGCTCCTGCTCTAGCTTCATCAATTTTATATTCTGCTTTTTTGATAGCCAAATTCGCACGTTTAGCATCAGCTTTATTTTCTAATGCAAAATTTACTGCATCTTTAAGTGCAATAATTTCTTGGGCATTAGCAGAACTCATCAACGCTACAATCGCTATAGAAAGTAATTGTTTTAACCTTTTCATTGATATATTAATTATTAAAAAGTGTATTGAGAATAATTTCTTTTCGATCAGAAAGAATACGTTTGAAATCTTCGTCGCTCAATTTCAAATCCAATTGAAGTAGCGGACGAATTGTAAATGGATAATTAACCAATGAAATCATGTTTAACAAAAACTGAAGTGGCTCCATCTTTTTAATCGTTCCTTTTTCCATTTCTTCCTCTAATCTTTCGTAAAAAACATTTACAACTACATCTAAATCATCTATCATTAACTTAGAACACATTGTATTATTTTTATTCATTTCGGTAACGATGTAAGTTTCCAAATATGGATACTTGATTGATGTTGCAATAGAATCCTCTATAAATTCGCCAATCATTTCTTTGATATCACGATTTCTATCAAAAATAGCACGCGATTTTTCATTACTTACTCGCGTAGCTTCTTCGTAAATAATACTAATTAAATTGTTTCGCGATCTGAAATAATAATTAATCAACGTTCTATTCACTTTCGCTTCATCAGCTATTTCTTGCGTTGTTGCATGAAATCTACCTTCACCAAAAAACATTCTTTTCGCTGTTTCTTTGATTAATTCTTCTGTATCGTCTTTCATATCTGTGCGGCTTTTTTATTTTGACAAAATTGTCAAACAAAATTATTAATATATTTCGTTAATCCAAATAGTTAAACATTATTTTTAAAAAAATTGAAGAAAATCATAAAGATTACCGAACTGATTATCCGTAAATTTGCTTGATGAAAGAACAATATGATTTGATAATTGTAGGTGCTGGGCCAATTGGTTTGGCTTGTGCAATAGAAGCGAAAAGAAACAATCTTTCTTATTTAATTATTGAAAAAGGTGCTTTGACAAATAGTTTGTACAACTATCCTTTGTATATGACATTTTTTTCGACTGCCGAACGATTAGAAATTGGAGAAATTCCGTTCAATTGTATTGCGCCAAAACCTGGTCGACAAGAGGCGTTAGAATATTATCGAAACATTCATAAATATTTCAAATTCAATCTAAATCTATACGAAGAAGTTGAAACGATTAATAAAGTTGAAACAAATCATTTCGAAGTTAAAACATCAAAAAATAACTATTCAACTAACAATATAGTCCTTGCAACTGGTTTTTATGACATTCCAAACTTAATGAATATTGAAGGTGAAAATTTGCCAAAAGTTCATCATTATTACAAGGAAGCTCACCCTTATTCTTTTCAGAACGTAGTGGTTGTTGGAGCGAATAATTCTTCTGTTGATGCAGCTTTAGAATGTTATCGAAAAGGTGCAAATGTAACAATGGTGATTCGCGGAGAAGGTTTTACGCATCGACTAAAATATTGGGTTCGTCCAGATATCGAAAATCGAATTGCAGAAGGAAGTATCAAAGCTTATTTCAACTCGAATATTACTTCTATTGACGAAAATCAAGTTCATATCAAAACACCAGAAGGTGATATTTCAATTGAAAATGATACCGTTTTAGCTTTAACTGGTTATCATCCAAATTTCAATTTTTTGGAGAACTGTGGAATAACTTTCAGTGATGATGAATTGAAAACACCAACTTACAATCCCGAAACAATGGAAACAAATGTGGATGGTTTATATTTGGCAGGCGTTGTTTGTGGTGGTATGTTGACAAATATTTGGTTTATTGAAAATTCGCGCGTACATGCACAGCAAATTGTTGAGGCAATTTTAGCAAAAAATAATAAATAAAAGTTTCTGTATTAATCAGAAAATAAAAATAAAAATAACATGAAAGACCTTTTCGGACAGGCAATTTTAGATTATCAAACCAATCATTCGCCCGAAGATCTCTATACCGAAACATCAATTTCAGAGTTAGATGTGATGCCAATTGATTATCTTTTTCGAGAGTATGATGACATGCCTCCTCTAGAGCAAAAAGCACTTGATTTGTCAAAAGGAAAAATATTGGATGTTGGTTGTGGAGCAGGTTCTCATTCACTTTATTTGCAAGAAAAAAGTTCAGATGTTTTAGCGATTGATATTTCTCCAAAAGCGATTGAAGCTTGTTTGTTGAGAGGAATTAAAAATGCAAAAGTTCAGAATTTCCTTGAAATCAATGAAGCTGAGAAATTTGATACGATTCTATTTTTGATGAACGGAACTGGAATTTTTCAGAATTTAGTTTTAATTAATGTTTTCTTGGATAAAATCAAAAATTTATTAACCGAGAATGGTCAAGTTTTGATTGATGGAACCGACATTATTTATATGTTTGATGAAGACGAAGATGGTGGAAAATGGATTCCGAGTAATGGAAATTACTATGGTGAATTAGATTTTACGGTTCATTATAAAGGCGAGCAAGAAGAACCTATTCAATGGTTGTATTTGGATTTTGACACGTTAAAAAATGCGTGCGAATATCATCAACTAAAATGTACAAAAATAAAAACCGAAGGAGATTCTTATTTAGCAAAAATTACTTTGTAAAATATCGTTTCGATAATAAAATACAAACTCATTAGTTCATTAGAATTAGTGAGTTTTTTTTTATTCTCAAACAAAATTGATAATGATATAAAGTTAATCAATAGTTGAACAATTAATTATCTTTTAAAAAATTCATAAATTAGTACAGATTAAACGCAATTTATGGAAGAACACCTGCCAAAACTCATTACCGATCTTGGATTAATTCTATGTGTAGGCGCTGTGACGACGCTTATTTTCAAACGTATCAACCAACCTCTTGTTTTAGGTTATATTATTGCTGGTTTTTTAGTTGGACCACATTTCGAATATATTCCGTCCGTTGCAGAAGAACATAATGTGGAGATTTGGGCGAAGATTGGTGTTATATTTTTGCTTTTTAGTCTTGGTCTCGAATTTAGTTTCAAAAAATTACTCAATGTTGGTGGTTCTGCCTCCATCACTGCGATTGTCGAAATCATTTGTATTGTAACCGTTGGTTATTTTGTTGGTCGATTTATGAATTGGTCGACAATGGATAGTATTTTCCTCGGCGGTTTATTAGCAAGTTCCTCTACAACCATTATTATTAGAGCATTTGATGAATTAGGATTGAAACGAAAGAAATTCGCGAATGTCGTTTTCGGAATTTTAATTGTAGAAGATATTGTGGTCATTTTATTAATGGTTATGCTTTCTACTATGGCGGTTAGCCAGCATTTTAACGGAGCAGAAATGATTAATTCTTTCGTTAAATTAGGTTTCTTTTTAGCGGTTTGGTTTATTGGAGGAATTTTTATTATTCCAACTTTTTTACGTTCTATCAAAAATTATTTAGATGATGAAACCTTATTAATTATCTCAATTGGATTATGTCTTGGAATGGTTTACATTGCTGATAGCGCAGGTTTTTCGATAGAATTAGGTGCTTTTGTAATGGGTTCTATTTTAGCTGAAACTGTTTATGCCGAAAAAATTGAACATAATTTTCAATCTGTAAAAAATCTGTTCGCAACAATTTTCTTTATTTCTATTGGAATGATGATCGATCCCGTTTCGATGTATGAACACAAATGGGCAATTTTGATTGTGACCTTGTTGACGATTTTCGGAAAGTTAATTTTTACCACTTTAGGTGCTATAATTTCAGGACAACCGCTAAAACAATCCGTACAAGTAGGAATGAGTATGGCACAAATTGGTGAATTTGCTTTCATCGTTGCTGGTTTAGGACTTTCTCTTGGTGTAACAAGCGACTTCTTGTTTCCTGTTGCAGTCGGTGTTTCAGCAATTACAACATTTACAACACCTTATTTAATTAAATCATCGGACAAAGTTTATACTTTATTGGAAAAAATTCTTCCGCAAAAATTCATTCAAGGTGTTGAAAATTATTCATCTGATACTCAACATATTCAAAATGAAAATAAATGGAATAAAATCATCAAACAAACCGTTTCGACAATTTTTATCAATGGAATAATCATTATCGCAATCACATTGATTATCAGAAGCTACGTTTTATTCTTATTAACCGATTGGTTTACCTATTTTGGCGCAAGTTTGGTCAGCATTATATTGACGTTTATATTGTGTATTCCATTTATTTGGGCAATTATTGGAAATCGACCAAAAAGAGAAATTATCAGAGAATTTTGGGATGAGTCTAATTACAATCGCGCACCAATTATTGCAATTATCTCCATACGTTTAACTATAGTTGTATTTACTGTAATTTTTATTTATAATCAATTTTTTTCAAGCACAATTGCCTCAATTGTTTTAGTTATTGGATTATTGATTACAATGTATTTTCTTTCAAAATATTTCAATCAGTTTTACAATTATATTCAAACAAAATTTATTTATAACTTAAATGAACGTGAAATTCTAACTAAAAAAATTGAAGAGAAAAAGAAACAAGATAAATTTCAATATACTTGGGATAACACGCATATTTCGGATATGATTGTTCCTCAAAATGCCAATTTTATTGGTGTTCCTTTGGGTGAATTGGATTGGCGAACAAAATTTCAGATAAATATTGCGTATATCAAACGTGGCGATCGAATTATTCAGACTCCAAATTCTGAATCTGTTTTATATCCTTTCGATAAAATTGGAATCATTGGAACGGATGAACATATTCAACGATTTGAGAAATATTTGCAAATTATTGGCGAAACTCCTCCAGAAAATACAGATCTTAAAAATACAGATAATTTTACGTTAGATAAAGTAGTTATTCCGAATGATTTTTGTGTTTTGGAACATAAATCAATTGGTTGGGTAAAAGATACGGCAAAAGGAATTGTGGTTTCGATAGAGCGCAATGGAAAAATGATTCACAATCCTGATCGAAATGTACCCATTGAATTGGGCGATTATTTGACAATTGTTGCCGATAAGAAAAACTTAAAAAACTTTATTCAGGAGTATCATTTAAAATAAAGCGAGTAATTTTGCAAGATGCAGCGTAAGATTATTCACATCGATATGGACGCTTTTTATGCTTCTGTTGAACAACGAGATTTCCCCGAATTAAGAGGGAAATGTATTGCTGTTGGCGGAAATGAAGAACGTGGTGTGATTGCTACCGCTAGTTACGAAGCTAGAAAATATGGCGTCGGATCTGCAATGTCTTCTGTTGTTGCAAAACGTAAATGTCCACATTTGATATTTGTAAAACCTCGATTTCAAGTTTATAAAGAAGTTTCGAATCAAATTCGTGAAATATTTCTTGAATATACTGATTTGGTTGAACCTTTATCTTTGGATGAAGCTTTTTTGGATGTAACAATTAACCATAAAAACATCGAAATCGCCACAGATATTGCAAACGAAATCAAACAAAAAATAAAAGAACGAACAGATTTGACTGCTTCTGCAGGTGTTTCTTTCAATAAATTTTTAGCTAAAATTGCTTCGGATTATAACAAACCTGATGGACTTTATGTGATAACACCTAAAATGTCTGAAAATTTTATTGATCAATTACCAATCAAAAAATTTCATGGAATTGGAAAAGTAACTGCAGAACGTATGCAAATGATGGGCATTCATACAGGTTTGGACTTGAAAAACCTAGAATTAGAAAAACTGTTACGGGAATTCGGGAAATCAGGTAAATACTATTACAATATTGTTAGAGGATTAGATTTTAGAGAGGTCAACCCTACTCGATTGCGAAAATCATCTGGTTCAGAAACAACTTTTAGCAAAGATTTAGAAACCTTAGAAGAAATGCAAATCGCATTATTTCCACTAATAGAAGATGTTTGGAACTTTTCTTTAAAAACATCAATTTACGGAAGAACAATTACTGTAAAAATAAAACACAATGATTTTTCGGTTACTACAAAAAGTAAATCAGCTTCATTTCCAATTAAAAATAGAGACCTTTTTGATCAAATTTGTTATGATTTATTAACTGAAGGTTACTCTTCAGAAAAACCAGTTCGACTATTAGGTGTATCTATTTCTAATTTATCCAATAATCAAAAAAAATTCGGAACTCAACTCGAAATTCCTTTTAAAGAAATTATATAAATTCTTTAAACAATTTTATAAATTCCGAAATAATAAAATTTAAACAACTGATTTAAAATAAATTAACAATGTTTTAAATCAATACATTTTGTTTACTACTTAGATTTATTTTTTACTACCTGTAGACACTTTGATGATAGTCTACATTTTTTAGTTTAGTATTTATTCAAGACATTTGAATCAACAAACAACATCGTTTGTAATGCTTTTAAGATTACTAACCAACAACCAAACTAAAAAGCTATTTTGATAAATCTAACCAGTTTATCAAAACAACCTAAACCGATATTACTTATCTAAACCAAATTAAAAAATCCATCTCAAAAATTGAGATGGATTTTTAGTTTTATTTATTTTGAAACTAAAATTTAGTTTTTAATCAATTTTTTTGTAATAGTTCCATTATCTGTTTCAAATTTTAAGATGTAAATACCTTTTGGTAAATTATCAGTGGAAACTGTTCCTTTTTGACCATCAAATTTTACATTAGAAGTTGAAACAACTTTACCTGTCATATCAACAATATCAACTTTGATATCATTTTTAATAGATTTATCAACAATGTAAACTACATCCTTAGCTGGGTTAGGATACATTTGGAAATTAGATTTGTTAACATCAGAAGTAGCTAATTTACAATTTAACTCTTCAACTGGTGGCATATCAAAAGCTTCTGTTCCATCTGTTCTACTATTAGAGCTTCCTTGTTTAGCGCTATAACCTAAACCACGAGCTGAAAATGCTTCCCAAATCTCACATTTATTAACTCCATTATTTAATTGTTCGTCAGCTTTAAGAATAGCATCACGACCATCTACAAATCCAGGAGAACAAGGTTGTAACTTAAGACCTGTCATTACTAATTGTAAAGCCATATTATTACCTGCTTTACCATTATATAAGTCTGGAGAGAAACCATATTTATTAACCATTTTCCAGTTTAAATCCCAAAGCATAGAAGCCCATACGTAACCAGTATTGTGAGGAGAATCTGAATCACCATAAGTTTTTAAGAACCCATATCTAGCAGGATTAACTGTCATATCAGTCGAATAAACTGTAGGACGAATTCCAACACCTTCTTTCTTTTCACCTACAGCAAATGTTCCTATTCCTCTTTTAGTAGTACTTATATCAGATGGCAATTGAGTAATCATCAATCCAAAGAAATCAGACCAACCTTCACCCATTTGTTCAAGATTATTCAAACAGTTAGCATTTGTGATTGGACCAGTCAAGCGATTAGAAATTCCATGTCCATATTCATGTGCAATAATTCCGTTGTCTAAACTTCCATCAATAAATGATTCATCTGGTTTTAATAAAGATCCATTAACGACTACTTTATTTTGCAATTCTTGCATAATTGCATCTCCATCTGCTTTACTAATAGAAATTGCTGGAATTGTAATTGTTGTATCATCTCCAGACATATTAATCATCCCATCTACATTATTTACAATAATAGCAGCTTTAGCTCCAGCATTCTGAGCATTTTTTACTTTTATAGCAAATGAACAATCTCCACGGTATATAATTGCTATCTTATCATTTACTTCTGCAGCATTTGTGATTGTCCCACAACCATCATAAGGCGTACCTGTTGTTTCACTTTTTACAATTAATGCAAGATCTCCAGTTAAAGCAGTAGAAGTTAATGTACCTCCCCAAGTAGGAACAGTAGCTTGATAACTACCAGCTATGTTAGCAGGACTATTAATAATTAATGGTTCTGGAGTTTTATTCCATAAGTACATTGCCATTCTTGGAGATCTTCCGTCTGCAGGTGTAGCAAAAGTAGCATTGTTAGTGTACCCTAACGACACTCCTGTTTGTGCCAAGGCTACAACATCATCATTACCTGTACCTCCTTTATCAAAATTGACTTTTTGAAAATTTCCATTTGCTTCTGTAAAACCATAATTATAGAAAATGTCATGCATCATATTGTTCATATAGAACAAATTTGTAGTAGCAGCTTCCCAATTTGTATAAGGATGATTATCTAGATTCATAGGGAAATCAAAATTCAGATCATTTCCTCCATCAGCATAATCAGTATCTTTGATTGTTACTCTATTTAATATAGAATTATAAGTCTGATATCCTTTAGAGTCATGATCTCTAACAGCTCTTACATTGTTTCCTTCTGTTCTTGTTTTTACAGTTGATTCTGCTGTGTTATGCCAACCATTCGGTGATGCAGTTGCATTTGAAACAGAAAGATCAGCAAATGATCTTCCTCCACGATTAGGAGCTTCTAAAGGTAATTGGTAAACATTGTATTGTGGTGATGCTACATTTTTAACATCTGCATATAACCAATCCCAATCAGCTTTATTAAATGTAGCTAAATTCTCATTATGAAAAGCTCCATGATCAAAACCACAGCTTAATGTGTTGTTATGTTTTTCTAAAATTGCACCATTCATTGCGTTAACAATAACATGAATGATATCATTATGGTTATCTTTTACCAATTGATAACTAAATGCATAACTTAAAATTGCTTGGTTTTGTTCATTAATATAATAAACCAATTCTGAAGAATCATCTTTCGAAAAATATACGCCATTTTGGTCTATTTCTGAATCTGAAAAAGATTTTAATCCTTCTGATTGAGCTACTTTATTTAAAGCCTCGTTAAAATTTAAAGATGGAGAAATATCTGCATTCTTTAATGATATATTAAAATTTTCTGATGAAGTTTTAGAAATAACTTGTTTATCCTTTATTATATATGTTGAATAACTGTTATAAATTGGAATACCTTGGAAAGTTCTTTGTGTGTAAACCCTTTGATTAAGATCATCATTAATTGTTTGAGCAAATTTATACTCAACATTACCTGCTATGGCCTTTGCTTCATAATTATCTACAATTTGCTCTGCCGTTTGGGCATAAGCAGACATAGATAAAAGAAACGCAGAAAATATCAGCGTTAAATTTTTCTTCATTATATTTTGTGTTAATTAATTATGAAACTAAATTAAGTAATACATTTTAAAGAAAAAATTTGGAAATTAAAATCGATTTAACTAATATAAAAGGCCAGACTAATCTGACCTCTATATTTATTTCTCTAAATCTTTATATACTTTTCGAATAATTCCGTCCGAAAGTCCAATTTTCGGAACATGAATTTTCTTTGCATGCGACCATTTTAGTACATTGTTGTAAATTTCTAATGCATAAACCACTACATCGGCGCGATCGGGTTTCATGTTGAAATTCTGCATACGTTCTTCAGCAGTCATTGTTTGTAAAATTTGATAATGTTTTTTTACATACATGCTACTCAAAGGCATTCCTAGTTTTACGCCAGAATATTTGTACACATGGTTGATATTTCCTCCAGAACCAATTAATTCTACTTCATCATGACCAATGTTTTCATGAATCCATTCTTTCATTTCGTTAAAAGTATTTGGCGAAACTTTATTTTCTAACAAACGTACAGTTCCTACTTCAAAAGATTTTGACGTAAAAACCTTATTATCTTTTAATAACGTTAATTCGGTACTACCACCACCAACATCTACATACAAATAGATTTTTTCGTCTTGTATAAAATCACCTAATTCCGTATTAAAAAGTAATTCAGCTTCGGTTTTTCCATCTATAATCTCGATGTTAATTCTAGATTTTTTCATCACTTTTTTTACAACATCTTTTCCATTTTTTGCTTCGCGCATGGCAGAAGTTGCATAAGCTTTATAAATTTCAACATCATAAACCTTCATCATTAATGCATAAGACAACATAGCATCACAGATACGATTTATATTTGTTTCGGAAATTTGTCCATCAATAAAAACGTCGTGTCCCAAACGAATTGGCATTCTCACAATACTGGTTTTATTAAAAATTGGCGCACGACCTTCTTCTTCGTAAACATAATTAATCAACAATCGCATGGCGTTAGATCCAATATCTATTGCTCCTAATTTTCTAATCTTCATTTTCTTGTTCGTTTAATTTTTTAAAATATTCGTATGTCGTAAACTGAGAGCGGTTTGGTTTTTTATTGTTTCGTTTGTATTCTAAAGAAGATTCAGCCGTTATTTGGCGACCTTTTACATTATCTTCAAAACTCAAATTAAATGTATCCATAACGATTTTTTTGAATTTATGATCGTAAATCGGGCACGCAACTTCCACACGATTATCCAAATTACGTTCCATCATATCTGCCGAGGAAATATAAACTTTGTCATCGCCCGCATTCTTAAACCAATACACACGTGGATGTTCCAAAAATTTATCAATAACGCTGACACATTCAATATTTTCGGAAAGATTTTTAACTCCAGGAATCAAACAATTAATTCCACGCACAACCAAACGAACTTTTACTCCTTTTTGAGAAGCTTTATACAATAAATCAATGATTTGTTTGTCGCTTAAACTGTTCAGTTTCATGTTAATTTCTGCAGGTAAACCAGCTTGATGATTTTTGATTTCTCGTTTAATCATCTTGACAATTTTTTTACGCGTTCCATAAGGTGAAACCAGTAAATGATTGTACGTTAAGTTCAAGTAATTAGCTCCAAAAAATTTAAAAATCTGTTCAACATCCTTTGTTATTCCCGGATTAGTTGTGAAATATGTATAATCTGTATAAATTTTTGCTGTTCCTGCATGAAAATTTCCTGTACTGATAAACACATATTTCTGTGCCAACATTCCTTCTGGTTTACGTTCGATATAACCAATTTTTGAATGTACTTTCAGTCCCGGAACTCCAAAAATAACATTCACACCAGCTTCTTGCAATTTTTTCGACCACATCGCATTATTGGATTCATCAAATCGCGCACGAAGTTCCAAAACAGCTGTTACTTCTTTTCCGTTCATCGCCGCGTTTATCAACGAGTGCATTACTTGCGAATCTTTTGCAACACGATAAATAGTAATTTTTATTTTGGTTACTTTCGGATCAATTGCGGCTTCACGAAGAAATTTTAACAACAAAGAATAATCATGATAAGGCGCCATCATCATTTCTTCATTTTCCGTAAAAGCTTGAAAATAACTGTTATATTCAAAAGGTTTTTTCTGAATAATTGGCTTTATTTTTTCATACGTTAAATTAGGAATATCAAAACTTGGAAAGCTCATCAAATCTCGTTTGTTGTGATATTTTCCACCCGGATTGATACTATCATATTCGTCTAATCGTAATTTTTTCAAGAAAAATTTCAACGTATCTGGTGCAATTTCAGCATCATAAACTAATCGGACAGGAACACCTTTTTTACGATTTTCTAAACTATTAATTACTTTTTCTAATAAACTATGTTCCAAATCATTATCAAAATCAAGTTCGCTATCTCGCGTAATTTTGATGGAATGTGCTTCAATTGTTTCGAAATCAAACATTTTGAAAATATCTTTCAAATGAAAACGAATAATATCTTCCAAATACATGACATAGGTATTTTGATCATACTTTGGAAGCACAATAAAACGCGAAAATAAATGTGTTGGAACAATCAAAAGTGCATATTGAACTTTGTCTTTTAATTGCATTTTTACCGCTAAATAGAACGACCCATCGCGTAAAGGCGGCGCTTTTTTGATATCATCTAAAATAAAAACTCCAACCGTATGAATAAATTCGTTATAAAAATATTCGGAAATGAATTCTAAATAATTCTCTGGAATAGACGTATCATCAATCACAAAAATATTGTAATTCTCTAATTCTTTAAATAATTGATTATGCAAATCATCGTACTGAACGCGCTGTTGACGCACAATTTCATTGATTTCATCTATCAATTCTTCGTCTGTTTGATCTGGTACAATATTTTGATAAACGATTTCTACATCTTTGAACTGTATCGAACGCAAAATTGTAGAATATCGAACCGAATAAAATTCATCTAAATTGTTTGAATAAATTCCTAAAAAACGAATTCGTTCTAACAACGGAACTGTTTCGTCAGAAGCTTCTTGCAACACGCGCGCATTGAAAGAAAGCCAACTGATTTCGCGGTTTATATATTTTTTCATTTAATTTCTTTAGGTAAAATTATTTTTATGGTTTTTCCTTTTTCTATTGATTTCCAATTATCCGAATAAAATTGTATCCAGACAAATCCAGAAGTAGAAAGATTGTAAATCATTTCATTTCCTAACTGATTGGTAATATCTGTAAACGCAGGATTATGCCCAAAAATAAGAACATTTTGCAATTCATTGTCTAAATTTCTAATCCATTTATCCAATAAATAATGCGAAAACGTATACAAATCATCTTCGATATGAATGGTTTGATTGGGAAATAAAATAGGTTTGACAAGTAGAGAAGTTTCTTTTGCTCGAACTGCTTTGCTCGAAAATATTTTATCAAATTTCAATTCAAAATTTTGATGAATATAATTCGCTATTTTCTTCGTTTTGAATTCACCAATCTCTGTGATAGAACGAAATTGATCTGAAACATTTTCGTTCCATTTACTTTTTGCATGACGCATTAAAAACAAATTTTTCATAACGCAACGAGTTTAAAAAGAAACAGTAGTTAAATCTAATCATTATCTAACGAAAAGACTTAACTACTGTTGTATTTTTTTAGGATTATTTTCTAAAGATTACCTTCGTAATTCTTAAAATCATTTTTTACCCAATCTGGCAATTCCATTGATTTTTTCTCTTCCATATCGTACATTACTTGTGTACTTTTTCCGATACAATGAATAACATCTTCGCCATTTTCGCTTTTACTTGTGACAATATATTCAAAATCGAAACTCTTGTTTCCTAATTTTGATACACGCACACCAATACGAGGATCTATCGCATTTGGACGTAATTCTTTTTGGTAACTTGCTTCTATATGCGCAATAACAAACATGTGATGCGTCCACTGCCATTTTTTGCTCGAAGCCATCATATAATAGGCTCTACCAGTCTGAAAATACTCGAAATAAAATACATTATTTACATGACCAATTGGATCAAAATCGCTCCAACGTGGTTCTAAAGGTTTAAAGAATTTAAAGTTTTCTATACTCATTTTTAATTGGTTTTTAATAATAATTAATCTTCTGGATTTGGATCAATAAATTCGTATTTGTACAATTTGACTAACCAAAAGAATACTGAAAATAAGATAGGTCCAAATATAATTCCGATAAATCCGAATAGATTTAAACCAACGATTACTCCAAAAATAGTAATTAATGGATGAACATCTGCCATTTTTTTTTGTAAAACTAAACGGATTAAATTATCTGAAAGCCCAACAATTACAAAGCAATAAATTAATAATCCAACCGCTGATCCAGTTTCACCTTTTGCAAGTAAAAATAGTCCAAGAGGTACATAAATAAGTGCGGCACCAACGACAGGCAACATTGCAGCAAAAATGGTTAAAATAAACCAAGTAAACGCATCATCTACACCAAATATAAGATATCCAATGTAGGCAATAATTGCTTGTAGAAAGGCTGTTAACGGCATACCTACTGCATTAGAAATGACCAAATCTTTCAAATCTTTGTTCATCTTCACTAAATTACTTGTTTTAAGCGGAATAGTTCTGTAAAACCAATTTTCAAGTTTTTGATGATTCATCAACATAAAATACAAAATAAGGAACGCAACCCCCAACTGAACTGTCATATCCATTGAAGCATTCAGTGTTTTTTCTAATAATTTACCTCCAACTTGTGTTATTTTTTCAATGTTTGTTGCACTAAACACATCGATATGAAATTTGGTTTGCAACATTTGAATAATTTTATTGACATCTGTTTTAATTTGAGCTGTGTCATTTAATAGTACCATTACTTTATTCGTTAACATTTGAATTAATAAATAAAGAGGTCCAATAATCAAAATCGCGCTACTAATCATTAAGATAATTACACTTGCTAATTTGTTCCATTTTTTTACTTTTACTAGCCATTGCAAAGGATTTAAAAGCAAAACATACAAACACAAAGCACCGAGAAATCCAGGGAAAAATGCTAAAAGATTTTTGGTAATTAATCCAAAAACTAAAAGTATTATTGCAATAAATGCTAACTGTAACAAGACATTGTTAGAAAGATAGTGTTTATTAGAGTTCATAGGTAATTTATTTGTTTATTAACAGTTGTTGATATTTCGTTATCAAATTCAATGCTAAAAATAGTTAATTTCTATAAACTTTTCTATTTTTAGACGTTGAATAAAATTTTACACATGAAAAAAATAGTCGGTTTAATCTTATCAGTTTTGACAATCTCTACATATGCACAAACGAAACAAGACAAAGTTGTTTTGGTAATTCATGGTGGTGCTGGTACAATTCTGAAAAAAAATATGACACCCGAAAAGGAAAAAGCGTACCGAGATGCTTTAGCTGAATCTTTGACAAAAGGTTATGAAGTCATCAAACAGGGTGGCGAAAGTGAAAATGCAGTGATAGAAGCCATAAAAGTAATGGAAAATTCACCTTTGTTTAATGC
Organism: Empedobacter sp. UBA5987; assembly: GCF_002429865.1. Classification (NCBI taxonomy): domain Bacteria; kingdom Pseudomonadati; phylum Bacteroidota; class Flavobacteriia; order Flavobacteriales; family Weeksellaceae; genus Empedobacter; species Empedobacter sp. UBA5987. The sequence continues at coordinate 3,801 of NZ_DJBB01000009.1, read as the reverse complement.
AGGAAAAGGAGCAGTTTTTACACATGAAGGGAAGAATGAATTAGACGCTTCGTTGATGATCGGAAATACAATGCAAGCTGGAGCTGTGGCTGGAGTTACAACGATTAAAAACCCTATTTTAGCAGCAAAAGCTGTTTTACAAAATTCTGCTCATGTAATGATGGTTGGAAAAGGAGCAGAAGAATTTGCTCAAACTCAAGGTTTAGAAATTGTTGATCCAAGTTATTTCAAAACGGAAGAACGCTGGAATTCTCTTCAAAAAGTTTTGGAAAAAGATAAAGAAAAAATGGAATTAGACCACGATGCTAAAACACAAGCGTATGTTCCATTCAATTTTGTTGACGAAAAATTTGGTACAGTTGGCGCAGTTGCTTTGGATAACAAAGGTCATATCTCGGCAGGAACTTCGACGGGCGGAATGACAAACAAACGTTTTGGGCGTGTTGGTGATTCGCCAATTATCGGAGCTGGAACCTATGCAAATAGCGAAGTTGGTGTTTCGAGTACAGGTTGGGGCGAATATTTTATTAAAGCTGTTGCGGCATATGATGTTGCAGCTTTGATGAATTACAAAAAACTTTCTTCGAAAAAAGCTGGTGAAGAAGTTATCAAAAAAATTGGTGATTTAGGTGGCGATGGCGGAATGATTATTTTAGATAAAAATGGTCAAGCAAGTTTTCCTTTTAACACTGCCGGAATGTATCGCGGAAGTATTACGCAATCAGGTAAGATAACTATCGAAATTTATCAATAAATTTGGAACACATTTTAAAATAAAGATATACAATACATGATAAAACAAATTTTACTTACAGCCACTGTTGTTCTTGCAAATTTTGCAACAGCGCAAGTAACCTCTATGATTAATGATAAAAATGTAGATGCTTCGACAAAAGTATATGGAATGGCTCCTTTAAGCGATGAAACAAAGGCTTATGAGAAGTTTAATTTTATGTTAGAAAATGCAGCGGCTATACAATTAGGAAAACCAATTTTGGAGTATGGATATCAATCGTCTACTTTCCAAGCGCAAGAAAATGGAGTGATGATTTATATGGTAAAAGATAAGAAAATTGTCGATCAATGGTTGGTGAATCCTGCGTTGTACAATGTTTTTCATGACGGAATTCCTTATTCTTTTGATGCTGATAAATTAGCTGTTCTTGCTGATAAATATCCGTTGATTTATAAAGAAGAAAAACGTCAATATAAAACCGAAAAAGAATATCAAAAACAGCGTCCAGCCTTGTTTGCGGATTCTTATAATTTGATTATTACAGAACCAGATTTTACATACGAAGGATATTTTGATGTGCAATTTCCACAAAACGAACAATTCAAAAATTCTGAAGCTGCGATTGCTTATTTAAAACCAATTGTAGAGAAATTGACAAAAAAGAAATTTGATATAAATTATACAATTACTGAAAAAAATATTTTAGATCGTACACAATTTACAATAACAGTTGCAGGAGAAGAAAATATCTATAAAAAAATAAAATTAGATAATCTGCAAAAAGGAGATTGGCAATCATTAAGTTATGAAGCTTCGATTTTCCGAAAAGCAAATTAATAGAAAGAAAAGGTTTTTGAAATAATCAAGAACCTTTTTTTTATCCACAAAGATTCGTAATTTGACTTTTTAACTCAAAGAAATATGAATTCTAACTTCTATAAAATATTACAACACTCAAAAGAAAATCAATCAATTATTGCCGTTTACAATGATCCCGAAGGAGACAATTTTTGGGCTGGATATATTTTAGATTTTAATGACGAATTTTTTACAATGCAGCACATTTCGAAATATGGTAAAAAAGATGGGATTTTAATCGAACCTTATTTCAAAATTAGTCGAATAGATGTTGATGATTACTGCAAATGTCTCAATTATTTAAAAGAACATCACACCGATTTGGATCAAGAAAATCCAATTACATTTAATGCAACAGCAGAAGAAAATTGGGTTCGTCAAATTTTAGGCGAAATAAATGATCAAACCGAATATGTTACACGTATTCAATTAAATAACAATAGTCGTTTTGCAGGTTTTATTCGAAATTTAACTGAAGATGATTTTGAGTTGAAATGTATTGGTTCGGAAGGAACAGACGAAGGTTCTTTGTATTTTCAGGTTGATGATGTTTCGTCGATTCGTGTCAATGATTTAGAAGCTCGTCGAAGATTATTTTTTTATAATTATCGCCGTTCTATCGACTTTTTTGATGAATAATTTTTATCAAGAAAAACGCAAACTACAACTTAAATTATTAGGAATAAAATTTGATTAGATTTTGATGAAAAATATCGTTTTTTATAAAGCATCAAAGCCTTTATTTTGCACGATTATTAAAATCTACTTATGAAATATACTTCTGCAACAGAAGCTGTAAAAGAAATCAAATCTGGCGATCGTGTTTACGTTCATGCAGCTGCGGCTACGCCTACATTTTTGGTGTCAGAATTATCGAAGAGAGCGCATGAATTGAGAGATATAGAATTTTGTCATATTCATACAAGTGGAAATGCAGAATATGCAAATCCTGCTTATAAAGACTCATTTTTTGTCAATTCTTTTTTCTTAGGTGCTAATGTTCGTCACACGATCAAAGAAGGAAATGGTTCGTATTTACCGATTTTCTTTAGCGAAATGGGAAAAGTGATTCGAACTGAATTGAATGTTGATGTTGTTTTAATTCAGATTTCTGAGCCAGATTCTCATGGTTATTGTTCTTTAGGGACTTCTGTGGAGAATATTAGAGCGGCAATTGAGACTTCTCGTGTGGTTATTGCGCAAGTGAACAAATATATGCCACGCACATTTGGTGACGGAATTTTACATATTTCGACTATCACGCATTTAGTAGAACATCATCAACCGTTAGATATCTTGGATAATGGAAATATTACAGATGAAGAAGCTAAAATTGGGAATTATATTGCTGAATTAATTGAAGATAAAAGTTGTTTACAATTAGGGATTGGTTCTATTCCAAATGCAGTTTTGAATAATTTGAAGAATCATAAAGGTTTAGGAATTCATACCGAATTATTTTCAGATGGAATTGTTCCATTGGTTAAATCTGGCGTGATTACAGGCGAACACAAAAAATTATTAAAAGGTAAAATTGTTTCGACTTTAGCGCATGGTTCACAATTATTGTATGATTTTATTGATGATAATCCTGGCGTAGAAATGCGCGATGCTTCTTTTACAAATGATCCTGCTAAGATTAGTCAGAACAATAGAATGGTTTCGATTAATTCGGCTATTGAGGTAGATGTTACGGGACAAGTAAGTGCAGATTCAATTGGTTCGCGAATATTTTCTGGTGTTGGAGGACAAGTTGATTTTATATACGGATCATCTTTAAGTAAAGGTGGAAAATCGATCATTGCATTAACGTCAACAACAGCAAAAGGTGCAAATAAAATAGTACCATTCCTAAAACAAGGTGCAGGAATTGTGACGACAAGAGCGCATGTAAATTATATTGTAACGGAATATGGTGTTGCAAATGTATTCGGAAAAAATATTCGACAACGTGTAAAAGCAATGGCTGAAATTGCACATCCAGATTTTAGAGAACAAATCGAAAAAGAATATTTTGAAGCGATTTCTTCTTAAAAATATGATATTGATAACCCGTAGTGCATTTAGTTAATATTAATTTTTAAGTTGTTAATATTTCTATTTTGGTTTCTGTTTATTGATTGAATAATAGGAAGGGTTAGTGTTTTTGCTAGTATCCTTGTTTTAAACCCTAAAAAGCTTTTAACATAATTACCTGTAATCATTAA
>NZ_DJBB01000081.1:0-80561 GCF_002429865.1 Empedobacter sp. UBA5987 | reverse complement strand
TGGAGTTGTGCAACAGTTACCCTTGTTATGCACAGTTATTATTTTAAATGTTCTTCTACTTCTTCCTTTGTAGATAATAAATCAGAAGAATGTTCTTTCCAATCTATATCTCTTCTTATGTCAATATCTTTACAATAATATTGACCATTGGCAATAAAACTTTTCATTCCTCTTTTATATAGTATTTGAGTACTGCAAATTTTTGGAATTACATTTTTCTCAATTGCTTCAGGAGTTAATACAACGTTTACACCAAAATATTCTGTTTGTACACTTGGGTACATAATTCCACTTACTTCAGGATGTAACAATGCTAAATTTGTGTATGCTGCACTTATTTTATAATCTTCAGGATTTGTTACTTTTTTTGAAAATTCGTTACTTATGAATTTCAAAAATTCTAGATGAAATTCTAAATCTTGAGGTTCTAAATTATGCTCTTCAAGGAATCTCTTTTGTTTTTCAAAAGATTGTGCTATTTCTGGATTATTTTCAAGTGCATATTCAGAAAAAACAACTTCTACTACAATTAATTCTTTTTGGGTTTCCCATCTACTAACTGTATACAATTCACCCTCTTCACAATCATTTCCAGGATTTCGAAAAAGATGCGAAGTCTCTGCTATTGCTGTAAGCCTTTGTTTGTCAATTAATGATGTTTCAACTGCACCATAGAACATAACTTGATGTGGTATATTTGCCCTACCAAAAGAAGTTAGATGTTTCTCAATAACTTCTTTATCTTTTATATATCCAAGTTCATCGATGTGTGTGAATAATTTATCGCCTTTATTAGGTCTAACTCTATCGATGTTAGTATTAACTCTAAGCTTTGCTAAAGGAAGTGGTATGAATTTAATACCATTTTTCAACAAATCGTAAATTTCTTCATATGTAACTTCGGTCAGTCTATTTGAATATTCTTTTAATTTTTCAAAAGCTTCATATTTATCCATATAGTTTTTCAATAATTGTGCATAACGGGAAACGCATTGGCGAAGTGGCGGATAAATTGGACGAAAAGTTCAATTTAGCAGTAACGTAGCCGATGTGTTTCCACAGAAGCTAAATTATTGAAAAAAGCTGAATGTGGAACACATTCGGCGGGAAAAAAGCACAAAAGTTGAGTTTTGCACTTACCCCGCCATTTTGCCAATGCGATGTTAGTGGCAGTTTTTTTTAATAAAGTTTTTGTTTATAGTCTATTTTAAAAATTTCTAATTCAAACGTTTTTATTTTTTCAAGTATTTCTTTTTTAATACATAGAAACATTGGTAAATCTTCGGAAGTTGTTAAACACCAATCTAAATTATCTGGGAAAAGATATGTTGAATAATCAAAACTTAAATTTTCTTGCAGTTCAATATATTCTTCAATGCTGATTCCATTATATTCTTGTTTGGGTTCTTTTTCAAAAGGAAATCTGTAAGCATCTTCTATGAATAAATTCAACGATTGATGTTCTGATATTTTTTTGATACTTGTTGCTAAAGCTTTTATACTTTTCTTATGAAGTATTTCAACAGCTGGGGTTTCCTTTATATTATTTAGAATTTTGTAATTGAGTTGGGTGTTGAATTTTTTTGAAATGTAATTAAGGTTAACTTCTTTAAATAAATTTTCTTTATCTGGATTTAGAAAAAGGTCGAAATTTCTTTCAATTTTAATTCTCTTGTTTATTTGTTCAATTGTTTCATTTTGTTCAGGATAATCTTCAAAAGGAAAGTCTTCAATTATTCCAACTTTCCAATGAATTAAAAAATATTCATCAAAAATATTTGGAATAATGTCATTTAAAGAGTTCCATTCATATACTTCTTTCCTATTTTCAAAATGATTTTTAATCCATTGAAATTTATCCATTTTGTTTTTCTAAAATTGCCACTAACATTGTTTTTTCACGAAACTGATCTAGCTTTTGTTTCGTAAAAAATCACCTATATCTGCATTTCGTAAAATTAAAAACAAATATAATTATTTTTTTGTAAATTAGACACTTACTAAAATAAAATTCATGTATCACGAAGTAATTTGATGTAAAATGTAATAATGAATGTATGGATAGCGAAACAATTCTAAAAACGTTGCAAAATCGATTAAAATTACAACGATATGCAAACAATACCATAAAATCGTATTGTGGTTACGCTCAAGTTTTCTTAGAGCAGATGGAAAAATACAATAGATTAGATGAAATTCCTATTTCAGAAATCGAATTGTTTATCAATACAAAAGTAACTCAAGAAAATATCAGTGTTTCCTATCAACGTTCTTTGGTTGGGGCAATTAAAAAAGTATTTGAATTAGTTGAAAATCAGAAAATCGAATTAAATTATCTTTATCCAAAACGAAAAGTTAATAAATTACCAACTTTCTTTTCTCAAGAAGAAGTACGAAATTTATTAAATGCAACAGAAAATTTAAAACATAAAGCTATTCTTACAATAATCTATAGCTGTGGATTGCGACTAAGCGAATTGATAAATTTAAAAATTGCAGATATAAAATCAGAAAGTAATTTACTTCTTATTCGTCAAAGTAAAGGTAACAAAGATCGTATAGTTGCTTTGCCAGATAAACTTTTGCTATTATTGAGAGAATACTATAAGGTTTATCAACCTAAAGACTTTTTGTTTGAAGGCGCAAAAGGCGATCAATACAGCGAAAGAAGTGTCCAATTAATTTTAAAAAACGCTATGAGTAAAGCTGGCGTTTTATCAAAAGGCAGCGTACATACATTAAGACATTCCTATGCTACTCATCTTATAAAAAGTGGAATTGATGTTCGTGTAGTTCAAGAATTATTAGGTCATAACGACATTAGAACTACCATGATTTATACGCACATTACAGATATTGATAAAAAATCTACACCAAGTCCTTTAGATTTTTTGTGATAATTTGTAAAATCTAACATATTATTTTATCTCAACAACCTTCACCACTTCACTTTTCAATACTTTAGTGCCTGCCTCATTATAAGTCTGTTCTACCGTAACTTTAATTCTGTCGTATTGTGGAATTGGAAAGTTTAATAACTCACCAATATTTTTGTACCCGAATGCTTTTGCTAAAAGAGTGATGTGACGGGTGCTATATTTATGTTTTTCACGATAATTTTCAACATTACCAATGAAACTTTTCGCTAAACCCATTTTAAGACTAAGGGTTTCTTGTGAAAACTTTTCCTTTATTCTTAGTTTCTTAATATGTTGGATTAACTCAAAATCAAATTGAGTAGTTTCAAATTCAAAATATTTTATCATTTTATTAAAATATTTTACACCAATATATTGGTGTGTTAAAAAATATTGTTATATTTGTATTAGCGATTTGATAATTAGACTTTTGATAGTCATAATTAAACGATGTGACTCGATTCCAAAACGACCAATTTTCCATCGAGAACACCGTGAAATTGCTCCATGTCTCAAAAGTTTTGTACTTTCGTATATGGCATGTGAGCGGTTCTCACGTTAGCTTTAGGTGGAAACTTTATTATCCTCGGATTTTAAAGACGGGTTTGGTCGCCCATGGATCTAAGGTGTGAGACTGCTCCTTGCTTTTTTTGCAAGTATATCTTCATACACGAGAAACATCGTTCCATAAAACCCAACACAAAATGAGAACGAAACAATTTCCATTCATCCGTAAAAAACCACCAGACAAAGTCTGTTCGTTTTTTCCATTCTTTTAAAGAACAATTCTCCGTTTTATAACATTTAACGGAACGTAAAGAAAAGGTTCCCCTTTCTTTACTCGCTCTCTATCTGAGCCTCGGTAATGAGACTTTGACAGTTAGGTTATACTCTTTTTTTCGCAAATTAAAAGTAAACCCTTTCATATCATTTTCCAAATTTATTGGGGCTACTACCTGTTATTTAGATATGAGACGTGAGTTTATAGTATTGAGAGGATTGTAGTATGTAATAAGTAGTATGTAAAATTTATTTGACATTAAGGTCAAGAATGAGATTCTTCGACGGGTTCCTTTAGATTTGAAAATCTTAAATTGTAGTATAAAAAGAAGAGAAAAGAGTTTGAGTACACTATAACGAGTTCAGAGCTATATAATCTCATATTCTGATTAAGACTCAACTCTTTCTTATCAAATTCTCAAATAGAAATTCGGGTTAAAAACCCATTAGTAAGGAATCGAGTTATTGATAAGTTTCTCTTCTCATTAAATTCAAATTTATGGAAAAAATTGTTATTGGTATTGATGTGAGTAAATTAACTTTAGACATCTGCATTCAAGAAAATGGAGTGAATCGTTTTGATACTATTGCTAATACTGAAAAAGCTATCAAATCTTTTTTGAAACAATTTGTTAAGAGACAAAATATTCTAATTGGAATGGAGAATACAGGGAGATTTAACATCCTTCTTTACAACAACATAAATATGTAGATTTATTACTCTCAAATAACATAGCTATAAGTATGACAGAAAAAGGTGATCCCTATGAAAATGCAATGGTAGAAAGGGTTAATGGAATAATTATAATGGAATTTAATTTATATGAAAGCACATTAGGTTTTGATCAGACAAAAATTAAAATTACTAATAGTATTAAAACTTATAATGAATTAAGACCACATGCAAGTTGTGATTATTTAACTCCAAATGCTGCGCATTTGCAGTCAGAAAAATTAAAGAAAAGATGAAAAAACTATAATAGAAGTTTTAATTATCAAAACTCTCTTGTATAGTAAATTTAGGATTAAGATCAATTGGTGTATAACTATAATAGGATTTATTTAAAAACATGTATAGTTATTTTAGGACGGGTCAAACACGTTAGAAGGTCCCAAGATAAAGGCAGGATGAAGGCAGGATGAAGGCAAAATAGTGGCAGTAGAATGTATGTAAAAGATTTTTGTAGTTCAGGGGTTGTAATAATTGCCAAGTTGTTTTTATACAAAAAAATGTTTAGTGGAAAACAAAAGGATATCATTTTTAAAGTTTCAATGAATTTAAACTCGTCTTTTGAGCAATGATAATCTTTAAATTTCATTTAAAAAAGTAGATTTTAGTGTTGTACTATGTAATATTTATAATGTATTAAGTAAAATGCATTATGTATTTGTGAGAGGCTGGAATTTTCAAGGCTTCGAAATAACACAAAATCACTTTTTGAATACAAATATAAAATGAAGTAGATTACCAAAATAACCTTTGAGAATCATTTAAATCGTAAGAACACATGACCAAAAACAGTATTTCCACTTGATATTCAGCACAATGACCAAGACGATTCAAACCTCTAAAATAAGTATCATTTGATGCTATTCTGAAATAAACTCAGAATGATAAAATCCGTAAAACGTTAAGCGTAGAACGTAAAACTTAATAAAACCTATGTTTCTATTGTGATTAGAATATTCATTTTTTATTCGGTATTCTTCTTGATGGGGCACAACAACGATGTAAAATTAACCCTTAGACAAGCAAATTAACTAGAAGTGACGAATAATGAACCTAATTGGTTATCCATTAACCTAAATGGAGGTTGTATGCACTAAAATGCATTTTTTCTGTATCGGTTGTGTATCCTCGCTGTATCGATTCCGTATCCATTGTATATCCATTGCGTATGGTTTGTTCGGTGCTCGTGTATCGAAAGGTTGATTACCATTTAGACAAAAAAAGTAACTATTCAACTAAAAAAGTCAATTTATTACATAAATGAGACGCAACAATTTATTTCTTCAAAATCTTAAAACTATGTTGATTCGAATTTATTTTAACGAAATAAACGCCAGAAGTAAGATGTTCTAAATTTATCTGCGAAACAGCTGTTCGAAACTTCTTTTCATAGACCTGTATTCCTGTTTCGTTATATATAGAAATTGTAGGTTGTTTTAAAATCTGCGAAAAATGAAGGTTTCTCTTTACTGGATTTGGGTACACTTGCAAAGTTGAAATAGTATGATCTGTTGTAGTCAACTTCTCTTGTGCTTGAGAAAAATGTAATAAAGTCGCCAAAGCTCCTTTCGCTACTTCTGTCAAATAATTCAAATCTAAATTAGCTATTATATCTTGAGCAGTATGTGCATAGGGCGTTTCATTCTTTTCGAAAAGTCCAGTTATTGGATAACCAACTGCCTGAAAAGGCATATAATCGGAACTATAAGCATTCGAAATTTCAGTTTTTAGAGTTGTATACAAGGGAAAAATATTCGACATTTGATTAGTCAAATCAGAAGAAGCTGCATTATTTGATGTTGGATTACTTTCATCTTGCTCACAAACAATTGTTGAATTTACTTTATTCGCCACTCCTCCTACCTCATCAATATTCAGAACAGCTTTAATGTTTAAATTCTGAGGAACTGCAATTTGATTGACATATGTCTGACTTCCTATTAAACCGCGTTCTTCTCCTGTAAAATGAATAAACTTGATCGAATAATCAGTATCGATATCTTTAATTAATCGAGCAATTTCTAATAAAGTAACCGTTCCCGATCCATTATCATTCGCTCCAGGTCCATTTAATGTATCATAATGACCATCGATGATAATAAATTTATCAGGATATTTTTTTCCAATTTTAGTTATGATTAAATTATTTCCAACATTTCCAAAAACATTTACAGATTGCTGCTCTATGTTTGAATAGCCATATGCAATATAATAAGATTTCAACCAATCAAAAGCATTATTATGCGCAGAAGAACCGACAGTTTTGATTCCGAAATCTTGAAATTTTTGTAGCTTTTGATGAACAGAATCATATTTAACTTGATCTACTATCGATTGATAAAACGGATTTAACTCTTGTGCAGCCGCATTAATAGAAAAAACAAATAATGGTAGAAATATATACTTCATATTCTCTAAATTAATTAATCAACAGTAAAACGTAAAAGATTAAAAATTATTCAAAATAGTTTTTAATTCTTCGATACTTTCTGTTGCATTTTTCTTGATATGCGTAATAGATGAATTGGTATAGGTATCTGATGGATCGATATAGATAATTGGGACATTTGTTTTTGCATAATCTTTGAGCGAAGCAGCTGGATACACTTGCATCGATGTTCCAATAATTACCAAAATATCTGCCTTTAAAACCTCATCAATCGCATTTTCTATTTCCGGAACCATTTCGCCAAACCACACAATATGCGGACGAAGTTGATTTCCATCTTCAGCCAAATCTCCAAGTTTGATATCTTTATTCCAATCAATAATTTGATTCTCATCTTTTTCGCTTCGCGCTTTTCTCAATTCGCCATGCAAATGTATTATTTTAGAAGAACCTGCTCTTTCATGCAAATCGTCTACATTTTGAGTGATAATTACAACTTCAAAATCATTTTCTAACTCTTTCAAGAAATGATGCGCTGCATTGGGTTCTACTTCGAATAATTGTTTTCGACGTTGATTATAGAATTCTTGAACCAATTTTGGGTTTCTTTGATAACCTTCAATCGAAGCGACTTCCATAATATCATGATTTTCCCACAAACCATTCACGTCACGAAAAGTAGAAATTCCACTTTCAGCACTAATTCCAGCTCCGGTTAAAACAACTAACTTCTTTTTCATTTCGAATGTATTAATTGAAGTAAATATAACTTTATAAAACAACAAAACTCCATTTATAGAAATGGAGTTTCGGTTTTATTTTATTTTTTTAAGTTCATCTAATTTGACTAGACACATAATACTAAATGTTGCAAACATGGTCAACATAAGAATTGCTGCATTAATTATCATAAGCTTTGTTTTTGGGTTATTAATTTGAATTAAAGTTACTTCAAATCATTTCTTTCGAAAAGTATTTCATTAAGAAATAACGACTTAACTCGCTTATTTTTAATGAATAAACTTTAGCCTCAAAGTATAAAAAAACCTCAATTGGGAACAACTGAGGCCTTTCTCTACTAAAACTTAAGTACCATGAAAACTCAACTAACTTATATAAAGACTAGTACTTGCCTTAGATTCATCAAACGATATACCAAATTATATTTCAGCATGTTAAAAAATAAAAGCAGCCAATAAATTGACTGCTTTAAATAATTTGTATTTAAAATATACTTAGAAAGTGTATTTATTTTCTTTGATTAAAAGATCCGCAATTTCAGTTTTCAAGTTAACTACGTTTGGATATTCGTTGTAACGTGTAAATCTTCTTAAACCAGACAACATCATGCGTTGCTCATCTCCTTCTGTGAAAGAAACAATTCCGCGTGTCGCTTCTGTTTTAATAATTTCTACTGATTTGAATAATTGTAATTGAACTAATTTTTCTGCATTTTTCACTGCATCAGCACCTTTTACATTCGCAATTTTCTCTGCACGTAACATCGCTGATTCAACCATATAAATTTCTTGCATAATGCGAGAAGCCGCAATAATCAATTGTTGATGTTGTTCTAATTCTGCACCAAATTTTTGCAAAGCAGAACCTGCAACCATAAAGAACGCTTTCTTAAGATTTGTGATGATCTCTTTTTCTTGCGCAAATAATTCTGAATAATCTGGAACATCAAACGATGGAATAGACATTAATTCGTTCGCCACATTCATTGCAGGAGACATTAAATCTAATTTTCCTTTGAATGCGCGTTTTACTAACATCGAAACACATAATAATGTATTGATTTCGTTCGTTCCTTCGTAAATTCTCGAAATACGCGCATCTCTCCAAGCTGCTTCCATTGGCATTTCTTTCGAATATCCCATTCCTCCATAAATCTGAATTCCTTGATCGGCAGAAATTTGAGCTGCATCAGAAATCCAAACTTTTAATATAGAAGCTTCGATCGCATATTCTTCAATACCTTTTAATTCCGCTTCATTATGAGGCATTCCTTTTGCCATGTTATCTTCAATTGCATCTTGCACATCTTTCGCCGCACGATACGCACCAGCTTCTGAAGTAAACGCAGAAACAGCCATATCAGCTAATTTCTCTTTAATCGCACCAAATGTATTGATTGACGTATTGAATTGTTTACGCTCTGAAGAATATTGTAAAGAATAATCTAAAATACGACGTTGCGCATCTAAACACGCTGCTCCTAATTTGATACGACCAACATTCAATGCATTCATCGCAATTTTGAAACCTCCATCTCTTTCTCCTAAAAGATTTTCAACCGGAACACGAACTTCGTTAAAGAATACTTGACGTGTTGATGAAGAAACAATTCCTAATTTATCTTCTTCTTCTCCTAATGAGAATCCAGCACCAGCTTTATCTTTTTCTACAATGAAACCTGTGATATTTTTATCATCATCGATACGTGCAAAAACAATAAATAAATCTGCAAAACCTGCATTTGTAATCCACATTTTTTGACCTGTGATGATATATTCTTTACCATCTTCTGATAAAACAGCTTTTGTTTTTCCTGAATTTGCATCAGAACCTGCTTCTGGCTCCGTTAAACAGTAAGATGCAAACCATTCTCCTGTTGCTAATTTTGGTAAATATTTTTGTTTTTGTTCTTCTGTTCCGTACAATAAAATTGGCATTGTTCCAATTCCAGTATGTGCTCCAAAAGCTGTTGCTAACGAACCTGTTGCTCCTGAAATATAGTCACACACTAACATTGTTGTAACGAATCCCATTCCCATTCCACCATATTCTTCTGGAACAGAAATTCCTAATAATCCTAATTCACCAATTTTACGCATTAATTCTTCAATCAACGCATAATCTTTTTTCTCAATTTGGTGTTTCTTAGGCACTACTTCTTTATCGATAAACTCTTTTGCAGATTGCAAAATCATTTGTTGTTCTTCTGATAAATCTTCGTAAGTGAAAATATCATTATAAGAGGCATCTTTAATTAAATATTGACCTCCGATTAATCTATTTGGATTTGTAGACATATTTTTTGTTGTTTAGATATTAGATTTTAAAATTGAGAAGTTAGATAAATTTGAAATCTATCATCTAACCTCTCAATTCTATATATTATTTTAGATATTCGAAAATTGAAGCTGCTCCTTGTCCTGTACCAACACACATGGTTACCATTCCATATTTCGCTTTACGCGCTTCCATTTCATGTAACAATTGCACGGTTAATTTCGTTCCCGAACATCCAAGTGGATGCCCTAAAGCAATTGCACCTCCATTTACATTGACGATATCAGGATTAAGATTCAACTCGCCCATAATTGCAACTGATTGAGAAGCGAACGCTTCATTCAATTCGATTAACTGAATATCTTCTAATTTCATTCCTGCTTGTTCTAACGCTTTTGGAATTGCAAACAAAGGTCCCATCCCCATAATACGAGGCGCTAAACCTACCGTAGAATACGCAACCAAACGAGCAACTGGCTCAAGACCTAACTCTTTCACCATATCTTCTGACATCACCATTACGAAAGCTGCTCCGTCCGACATTTGAGAAGAGTTACCTGCTGTAACCGAACCTCCTTGTGCAAAAACAGGACGTAATTTTGCTAAACCTTCGATTGATGTATCCGCACGTGGCCCTTCATCCACTTTAAAATCAATTTTCTTCGTTTGAACTTTTTCTTTATCATCTAAGAAACTATATTCAACATCAATCGGAACGATTTGAGAAGCAAATTTTCCTTCAGCATTTGCTTTTAATGCTTTTTGATGCGAATTGAATGCAAATAAATCTTGGTCCTCACGAGAAACTTTAAATTCTTTTGCAACTTCTTCAGCTGTTAATCCCATTCCCCAGTAATAATCTGGATGATCTTTGGCTAAATCTGTTTCTGGAATTGGTTTGTAACCTCCCATCGGAATATACGACATCGATTCTGCACCACCTGCGATGATACATTCTGCCATTCCTGTTCTAATTTTAGCAGCTGCCAACGCAATTGCTTCTGATCCTGATGCACAGTAACGATTTACTGTAACTCCTGGAACTTTGTCTGTGTCTAATCCCATTAATGAGATAAGACGTGCCATATTCAATCCTTGTTCTGCCTCTGGCATTGCACATCCTACGATTAAATCATCAATACGTGCTGGATCTAAAGTTGGATAATCTTGCATTAAGCGCTTAATTACTGTAGCTGCCATTTCATCTGGACGCGTAAAACGCAATGTTCCTTTTGGCGCTTTTCCTACAGCTGTTCTATATCCTGTAACTATATATGCTTGTTTCATTTTATTAAAAAATTTAGATGTTAGACATTAGATGTTAGATATTAGATTTTAATTTTTGTTGAAATACATAATTCATTTTTTGAATTTCATTTAATAATAAAATAATGTGCTCTACTTTATCTTTTTTCAATAATTGCAGTTCTATCCCTAAAATTAATTGAGTCATTAATTCATAAGAAGAACCATTTGCTATAGATAAAAAATGAATGAATTCTTTATTCGAGTTTCTTCCTGCCCCCTCCGCAATATTAGAAGGAATTGAAATTGTTGCTCTCTTGATTTGACTTATCAAACCAAATTTTTCATCTCGAGGTAATTCTAAACAAATCAAGTAAACTTGTTTCGTCAACTCAATCGCTTTTTTCCAAATTATTAAATCCTCAAGCTTATGCATCTCAATACTAATATCTAAAATCTCAATACTACAATTTTAATTACGCAACGGTTTACCTGTTTTTAACATATGTTGAATTCGCTCTAATGTTTTTCTTTCTCCACAAAGAGATAAGAATGTTTCGCGCTCTAAGTCTAACAAGTATTGTTCTGAAACATAAGTTGATTCAGATAAATTACCACCTGTCATTACATATCCTAATTTATTCGCAATTAAACGATCATGATCCGAAGCAAAACGTCCAGCAACCATAGAGTCTGTTCCGACATAGAACATTCCCATCGCTTCTTTTCCTAACACTTCTACTTTACGTTGAATTGGTTGTGTGTAACCTGCTTCTGCCAAAATAATTGCATGTTTCTTCGCTTCTGCAATTTGACGTTCTGCATTTACCACTACAATATCTTGCTCACGAATAATTCCCATATTCTTCGCTTCATAAGCTGAAGTTGCCACTTTCGCAGTTGCGATATTCATGAAATTATCACGTAAATGATTTACTTTTACATCATCTTTTAAAGCGAATTCAGTTGCACGGCGCGCAAATTCTTTCGAACCTCCACCACCTGGGATTAATCCAACTCCAACCTCAACCAAACCAATGTAAGTTTCGGCAGCAGCTACAATTTTATCCGCATGCATTGACATTTCGCAACCTCCACCAAGCGTCATTCCGTGAGGAGCAACAACAACTGGAATAGATGAATAACGAACACGCATCATTGTATCTTGGAACATTTTGATTGCCATATTCAATTCCCACCAATCTTGTTCTGCAGCCATCATCATAATCATGGCTAAATTAGCACCAACAGAGAAATTATCTCCTTGGTTACCAATTACAACTCCACGATAATCTTTTTCTGCTAACTCGATTCCTTTATTGATTCCTTGTAAAACTCCTCCTCCAAGAGAATTCATTTTAGAACGGAACTCAATATTGATGATTCCATCTCCTAAATCTTGAATAGATATTTCTTGGTTTGACCAGATTTCATTTGTTTTTCTGATGTTATCTAAAATAATAAATGCATCTTGACCTGGAATTAATTCGAATTGTTTTGATGATTGATTATAGAATAATTTCTTACCATTTTCGATTTTATAAAAAGAATCTGCACCTGAAGCAGCTAATTCTTTTACCCAATCCGAAACCTTGAAACCTTCTGATTCTACTAATTGAATTCCGTTTTGTAACCCAACCAAGTCCCATGTTTCAAATGGACCATATTTCCAAGCGTAACCTGTTTTTAAAGCGTCATCAATTGGATAAAGTACATCTGTAATTTCTGGAACACGTTGAGAAACGTAAGCGAATAATGAAGCAAAATGTTTGCGAATCAATTCTCCAGCCTTACCAGAATCTTTCAATAAAACACCTAATTTATTACGCATAGATCCTGCATTTTTAGCAGTTTCTACAGCTGTAACTTTTGCACGTTCCATTGGACGATACTCTAACGTATCAAGATTTAAGGCAAAACGATTGGTATTCCCTTCTTTATCAATTTCTTTATAATAGAAACCTTTTTTCGCTTTATCTCCTAAGAATTTATTTTCGATTAAGAAATCCAAGAATTTTGAATCTTTCAAACCTTGGATCATTTCGTCATTTGGCGCATTTTGCTGTAAACCTTTTGTTACATTATATGCTGTATCCAAACCAACCAAATCACCCAATTTGAATGTTCCCGTTTTTGGACGACCCAAAATAGAACCTGTCAAAGTATCAACTTCTTCAATCGTTAATCCAATTTCTTGCGCCAATTCCATCACTTTCGCCATCGAGTAAACTCCTACTCTATTCCCGATAAAACCTGGCGTATCTTTACATAAAACTGGTGTTTTACCTAAAAATAAAGATGCATAGTTTTGGAAAAACTCAACAACAGATTTATCTGTTTGAGGAGTTGGAATAATTTCGAATAATTTTAAGTATCGTGGCGGATTGAAGAAATGCGTTCCACAGAAATGTTTCTGAAAATCTTCTGAACGACCTTCAGCCATCAAATGAATTGGAATACCAGAAGTATTAGAAGTGACTAAAGTTCCTGGTTTTCGGAAGTTATCTACACGCTCGAAAATTGATTGTTTAATATCCAATCTTTCGATCACAACCTCTATTACCCAATCCGAGTTTTTAATCTTCTCGAAATCATCATCAAAATTCCCTACAGTTATACGAGAAGCAAATGCTTTGTCATAAATTGGTGAAGGATTGCTTTTTAAAGCAGCATCTAAGTGAGTTTGAGCAGTTCTGTTACGAACTACTTTACTCTCTAAAGTAAGTCCTTTCGCTTGCTCTTGTGGTGTAAGCTCGCGAGGAACCATATCTAACATCAAGACTTCGACTCCGATATTTGCAAAATGACATGCAATACCAGAACCCATCACTCCTGATCCTAATACAGTTACGTGTTTAACGTGTCTTCTCATAATTGTTTTTAAATATTTTTTTGTCCGATATTAATTGGTTAATCTTATAAATCACTTCCAAGAAAAT
This sequence comes from Empedobacter sp. UBA5987, assembly GCF_002429865.1. Taxonomy (NCBI): domain Bacteria; kingdom Pseudomonadati; phylum Bacteroidota; class Flavobacteriia; order Flavobacteriales; family Weeksellaceae; genus Empedobacter; species Empedobacter sp. UBA5987. Next base: position 66,542 of record NZ_DJBB01000081.1, on the reverse strand, counting down.
TTGCATTTTCTCTGGTTCGATGTGATTATTAATTGATTCATTAAATTGCAAAACAAAATGTTTTGAAATATCTCTCATTCTTAATCCTTCTTCAGTCAAAGTGATCAACACACTTCTCCCATCTTCTGGATTTGGTTTTCGAACGATAAAATTTCTTGCTTCTAAGTTTTTTAATGTTCTCGACAAGCTTGTTGGCTCTATTCCCATCTTTGGTCCTAGCGACGTACTTGGCGTACCTCCTTTCGGATCTATTGATAATAATGTAAAGGCATACACCATTGTAGAATCGTAAGCAACTGCTTGCTCATTATACATTTTCTGAACTGACAACCATGTTGAACGCAATAAATAATCTATCGTTAAATCTTCTCTTAACATATTTTAGTGTATGTCTAACAAATATAATCTTTTTTTATTATGCAAGCATAACAAAGTTTTAAAATTTAATTTTGTTTAACAAATAATGATTCAATTTACTATTTATCAATGAAATGTAACTTTAAATTATGATTAATAAAATAAATAGTATGATTAAATAATACTTAAATTTATTCCATTATTAAAAAATTGACTGTAGTAGTGTAAAAATACGTCATATTTAGTATCGAAAATAAATATAATGTTGGTTTTATATTATAAATAAATAAGATTGTTTAATCTCTTTTCAACGGCATACATTCGTAGAAATTTTAAAATACTGCTTATGGAATCAAACCATACGATGAACAAAGTAACAGCGGCAACGCTATTAATCGCATTTGGAATCATTTACGGTGATATTGGAACAAGTCCTTTATATGTAATGAAAGCGATAATTGGCGAGAATCGCGTGATTGAAGAGAGCATTGTCTACGGAGGCGTATCATGTGTTTTTTGGACTTTGTGTTTTCAGACTTCTATCAAATATGTATGGTTGACACTAAAAGCGGATAATGATGGCGAAGGAGGAATTTTTTCTTTGTATTCATTAATCAAGAAAAAAGGTAAAAACCTAATTATTCCAACCATCATTGGAGCTTCTGCTTTGCTCGCCGATGGAATTATCACTCCTCCCGTTTCCGTCTCTTCTGCTGTTGAAGGACTACGAATGCTAAACGGACTCGAAAATCTACCTACTATACCTATTGTCATCTTTATCCTTTCGATGTTATTTTTCTTCCAACGATTTGGAACAAATAAAGTAGGAAAAATATTTGGACCATTTATGGTTTTATGGTTTACAATGCTTCTAGGCTTAGGAGTTTTACATATCGTACATCATCCAAGTATCATCAAAGCATTAAACCCTTATTACGCGTATAACTTGTTAATGAATTATCCTCACGGATTCTGGATTCTTGGCGCTGTATTCTTGTGTACAACAGGTGCTGAGGCATTATACTCCGATTTAGGACATTGTGGTCGAAAAAACATTAGAATTAGTTGGTTGTACGTTAAAATTTGTTTAGTAACAAACTATTTAGGGCAAGCAGCTTGGTTAATGCACCAAGACAACCCTATGTTAGACGGTAGAAATCCTTTCTACGAAATGATGCCAGATTGGTTCTTGATCCCTGGAATTTGTATTGCCACAGGTGCAGCTATTATTGCATCACAAGCTTTGATTACAGGATCTTTTACATTAATCAATGAAGCGATCAACTTAGGTTTCTGGCCAAGAACATTAATTATTCAACCAAACGAACACAAAAGCCAAGTTTATATTCCTACAATCAATTTTATGTTATGGGCTGGCTGTGTCTTTATCGTTCTATATTTCCGAGATTCGTCCCATATGGAAGCCGCCTACGGTCTTGCCATAACGGTTACCATGTTAATGACGACTTTCTTGTTATCCTATTACCTTAATTATTATACAAAATTCAACAAAGTATTTATTGTGGCAATTTTGTCGATATTCGTAGCGATAGAATCTTCTTTCTTCGTAGCAAATGTTGTCAAATTTGTTGATGGTGGCTATTTAGCATTATTAATGGGATGGTTGTTCTTTGTAATAATGTATTGTAGTTTTTACGGAAAAATCCTTAATTCACGAAACTTAGAATTCGTTAAAATAAAGCGCTACGCAAATGTATTAACAGAATTGAGCGAAGATAAAACAATCAATAAATACTCTACTTTCTTATTTTACTTAACGAAATCTACGAATCCAAAAAATATCGAAAAATATAGCATTCAATCTATTTTATCAAAACGCCCAAAACGTGCAGATGTCTATTGGTTTGTAAACATTAACCGAGATAGTGAACCCTATACGTTGAGTTATAAAATATTGCCAATTGTCGATCAAAAAATATATCGAATTACATTTAATGTAGGATTTAGAGTTCAGCCAAAAACAGAACAATATATCAAAAAAGTAATCAACGATATGTATGCAAATGGAGAATTAGAGTTAAAATATCTGAGTACATGTTTGAAAAAATACAATCAAGATCCTGACATGAAATTTGTTTTGATTGAGAAATTTCCTTCAATTGAAACTAAATTAAGTATGAAAGAATTTTTCACGCTAAAAGTTTATTATTTATTAAAGAAAATAGAATTCAACATTCCGAAATCTTTTGGTCTAGAAAAGAACGACGTTGTTATAGAACACATTCCTCTTTATATGCACAAACATAATATTGACGATTTAAAAAGAATTCAATAAAAAAATAGAAATCCTGAAATAATTTTTCAGGATTTTTTTTGTAAATATTTTATAGATTGATAATTATCAAATAATTTTTATAAATTTATATCAATCAACAAAATAAAATATTTATAAAAAATTAAATTATGTTCGAAATTTATCAAGACAAAGCAGGAGAATATCGTTTTCGTTTGAAAGCTAAAAATGGACAAAATATTTTGGCAAGCGAAGGTTATAAACAAAAAGCAAGCTGCGAAAACGGAATTGAATCTGTTCGCAAAAATTCGCAAGATGATTCTAAATACGAATTAAAAGAAGGTGCTTCTGGTAAATGGCATTTCAATTTAAAGGCAACAAATGGACAAGTAATTGGGACAAGCCAATCGTACGAAACTGAATCTGGCGCTAAAAATGGAATTGCTTCTGTAAAAACAAATGCTGCTGATGCAGAAATAAAAGAAGTAGGAGGTTAATTACAAACCGTCATAAAAAGCTGAAGCCTTGGATAAATCCAAGGCTCAACCTAATTAACACTAATATGAATTAACACTAAAAACTTATGAAGTAAAATAATGTTCAACTTTATTTTAGATGCGATCTAAGCATCCAAGCAGTTTTTTGATGTTGTTCTAATAAACCAACTAAGAAATCCGAAGTTGATATATCATGAAACTCATCAATTTCTACTACAGCCTGCGCCAAAAAGTTAATAATAACTTCGTGATCGTGTAGTAAATCAGCAATAAAACTTAAACTATCTTTGTTTTCTGTTTTTCTTGTTTCTGATAAATGAGCTAACTGCAAATACTCTGCCATAGTTGCTGGTGCATAAACATCTTTTTGACGAATTTTTTCTGCAACATCATCTATAACAATTTGTAACTCGTTATATAACGATTCAAAATACACATGTATTGTCTGAAAATCAGGACCTTCTACATTCCAATGTGCATTTCTTGTTTTTAAGTATAAAATATGTTCATCAGCTAATAATTTAATTAAAATATCAGCGATTTTTTGTTTTTTTTCTGGCGATAATAATTTCATATGATTAAATTTTATATTGTCTATTTGATTAACTTTACTAATGCAAATATAGAACCAGAAAACGAATGAATTATAGATTTATCAAATCTTATTTCTATTCTTTTATAATTAAAAACTATGAACGACTCGAATTAACTTAAAATAAATAATAATGTTTACTTAAAAACAGAATTACTATTTTTGATAAGGCAAATTTATAGTGGTTTTTTCAATTAGAGCCATTTTTAAAAGTTAAAAATTAATTAAATTTCTATGAAAAAGTTTCTTTTATTTATCATTTCTTTAACCCTAAGCAATACTGCTTTTTCTCAAATTAATCAAAATCAAACGCTTAATAATAATTGGCGTTTTGGAGGTGGTTTGGGACTATCTTTTGGGAATAACAGTTATTTTGGGTTTAATATTTCTCCAAGTGTTGGATATATGGTTGCAAACAATTTAGAATTGGGTGCGACAGCAGGTTATCAGTATGCGAAAGATGACTATGTAAAGCAAAATTTGTTTAATGTTGGTCCTTACATTAACTTTTTTCCAATCGAAAACATTTTCTTGAGAGCCAATTATATGTACTACACAGGAAAACAAAAGTACAACGATCGTACGCCATATTACAACAGTATTTATGAAACTGACATGGACGAATCTGCGTTATGGTTGGGAGCTGGATATCAATCGAGTGGACCAGTAAGATTTCAAGCTGGTGTGATGTACAATGTTTTATATAAAGAAAACGAAAGTATATTTTCTTCAGGATTACAACCTTTTATGGGTGTTTCAATCGGATTATAAGTCATAAAAAAAAGTCCATCTAACAATTGTTAGATGGACTTTTTTTATTTATTTCAATTCGTCTTTTAAGAATTTTCCTGTTACACTTTTCGGATTCTTAATGATTTCTTCTGGCGTTCCTTCTGCCACAATTTTTCCACCTTTACTCCCTCCGTCTGGACCAATATCAATCACATAATCAGCTAATTTTATCACATCCAAATTATGTTCGATAATGATAACAGTATTTCCAAATTCTACAATTTTATTGATTACTTTCATCAACACATTTACATCTTCAAAATGCAAACCTGTTGTGGGTTCATCTAAAATATAAATTGTTTTTCCTGTTTGTTTTTTGGCTAATTCTGTTGCTAATTTCACACGTTGCGCTTCTCCTCCACTCAATGTTGTCGACTGCTGCCCAAGCGTAATGTAACCCAAACCTACATCTTGCAACATTTTTACATAACGATATATTTTCGGAATCGCTTCAAAGAATTCTACCGCTTCATTTACCGTCATTTCTAACACATCCGAAATCGATTTTCCTTTGTAACGAACCTCCAACGTTTCACGATTAAAACGTTTACCATTACATGTTTCACATTCGACATGAATATCTGGTAAAAAATTCATTTCAATCACACGCAAACCTGCTCCCTGACAAGTTTCACAACGTCCACCTTTTACATTAAATGAAAAACGTCCAGGCTTGTAACCTCTAATTTTGGCTTCAGGTAAATTTGTAAACAACGTACGAATATCAGAGAAAATTCCCGTATAAGTCGCGGGATTAGAACGAGGCGTACGACCAATTGGCGACTGATCCACTTCGATTACTTTATCCAAATGCTCTAAACCTTCGATTTTTTTGTAAGGCATCGGATCTTTTTCTGCTCTAAAAAAATGTTGATTCAGAATTCTGTACAATGTTTCATTAATCAACGTTGATTTTCCAGAACCTGAAACACCCGAAACCACAACTAATTCACCCAAAGGAATGGTAAGATTTACATTTTTTAGATTATTCCCTGATGCTTCAAAAAGTCTCAATTCTAATCCATTACCTTTTCTTCGTTCTTTTGGAACTTCGATTTGCAACTGATTGTTTAAATATTTTGATGTTAATGTATTTGATTTCAACATTTGTTCCGGCTCACCTTCCCAAACGATTTGACCGCCATTTTTTCCTGCTTTTGGTCCAACATCAACTACATAATCCGATTCCAAGATCATGTCTTTGTCGTGTTCTACAACCAAAACCGAATTTCCGATATCGCGTAATTTCTTCAACGAATCAATCAATCTGACATTATCGCGTTGATGCAAACCAATACTTGGCTCATCTAAAATATACAATACATTTACCAGTTGAGAACCAATTTGAGTTGCCAAACGAATTCGCTGCGCTTCGCCTCCAGAAAGGGTTTTCGAAGAACGATTAAGACTCAAATAATCTAATCCGACATCTAATAAAAAAGATAAACGCGTATAAATTTCTTTCAGAATCTCGTGCGCAATTTGTTGTTGATTCGACGTCATCGAAACTGGCGCATTTTCAATCCATTTTTGCAACGATTGAAGATCCATTTCTGCAACTTCACCTATATTTTTATTGTCAATTCGGAAGAAAAGAGATTCTTTTTTAAGACGTTTTCCTTCGCAAGTTGGACAAATAACTTTCTTACCAAACTTTTTGCTAATCGAACTTGAAGACGGATTATTTTTATCTTCCATTATTTCAGAAAGAAATTCATTCAATCCTTCAAAATCGATTTTATATGTTTTTTTGACTGATGCAAATTTAAGATCGACATTCAAAGTTTCTTTCAAACCATTCATTACATCATCAATTAATGCTTGAGGAAGTTTTTTGAACGCTACTTTCTGGTCTATATTATGTTTGACAAAAATCGCTTCTAATTGTTTTTCTATTCGAGAAGATGATTTTAACGCTTCAAATAATTCTTCCAAATTATCAAACAACGATTTGTCTTGATCTTGAAATAATTTTTCGTGATTAACCACTTTCAACTCACCTAGACCTGTACACGTCGGACAAGCACCTTTTGGTGAATTGAACGAAAATGTATTCGGTTCTGGCAACGCATATGACATTCCTGTCGACGGACACATCAACGAACGAGAAAAGAATTTCGTTTCATTGGTTTCGTAATCCAAAATCATCGTAATCCCATTACCTTGTTGCATTGCATGATCGATACTTGAACGCAAACGTTGATCATTCACCTTATCATTCAACAACATTTTATCCACCATCAATTCGATATCATGCGTTTTGTAACGATCTAACATCATTCCAGGCGTAATATCTTGCAACTCGCCATCAATGCGCATTTCAAGAAAACCTTTTTTAGAATATGTCACAAAAACCTCTCGATAATGACCTTTTCTTGAACGTACAATTGGTGCTAAAATCGCAATTTTCTTTCCGCTGTATTGCGCACGAATCAATTCAATGATTTGCTCTTCTGTGTAAGCAACCATTTGTTCATTTGTTTCGACTGAAAAAGCCGTAGAAGCACGCGCATACAACAAACGAAGAAAATCATAAATTTCTGTAATTGTACCAACAGTGGAACGCGGATTTTTATTGGTCGTTTTTTGCTCAATTGCAATAACAGGCGACAAACCATCAATTTTATCAACATCTGGACGTTCTAAACCTCCCAAAAATTGACGTGCATAAGCTGAAAAAGTTTCGATATAACGACGTTGTCCTTCTGCATAAATCGTATCAAAAGCCAACGAAGATTTCCCACTTCCACTTAAACCCGTGATTACCACAAGCTCGTTTCGAGGAATCTTTACATCAATATTTTTTAGATTATGTTCACGTGCACCGTAAACTTCAATAAAATCTTTGTCCATGTTCGTTTGTAAGAAGTTGCAAAAATACAAAAAAAGCCACATTACTGTGGCTAAGTGTACTTTAAAAATTGTTAATTCTTAAGTATTTATTGTTTTTTAATTGGTATATAAATTCGAGAAATTAGTTTTAAACTATCTGTTTCCTTCGGATCATTTAACATAATTTCTAATTGTTTTGTATCCAATTGTAATTTTTTAGATTTTGCATAATTCTTCATTTTCTCGATTGTTTGCGCACGTTTAGAACGAGGTCCTAAATGCAATGTTAACAAATAATCTCCACCAGGAACAACCACTTTTTTCATCTCTTTTTGTAAAGGCAAATCTTCTATTAATTGTATTCCAGCAAAAAATGTTGTCTTATCTTTTTCTTTATCAAAATCAGTAAAATAGACATATGGGAAACCTAAATCGAAATCAAAACCACCTTCATCTTTATTCATTAACGATTTATAAATCACCTCAAAAGCACCATCTACTTTATCCATTATATCTTTTTCCGCTAAACTTGATTGTTTACGAATCGCTAATAAATTTGTTCGACCTAATTCTACAATTCGATATTCACCATAATTCAATCGTCCTTCTTTTTGATCCTTATCTAATCTAACTTTCACTTTTTGATTTAGGTTATCCAAAGATTTTTCAAATTTAGATTCAGGATTTTTGAAAAAAGCAAAATAGCGGTAGAAATAAGGAATTTCTTGACTTAAATAATTCAATTTTGCAGTTGTTTTCCCATTTTCTTGTTGTTCAAATTTGACATTCAAACTATCTAATTTTTCCCAACCATCATATTTTATCGTATAATTAACGAAACGATTAATCGAAAAATTTTCAATCGTTACTTTTCCTGAAGCAATTGAAGCATCTTCTGAATCCCATATCATATAATTTTCGTCCTCTTCTTTTGTATTCGAAAATTTCTTGATTGTCAAAGAATCCGAAGCTGTAAATTGTTGCCATTTCGAGAATTGACGAAGATTATAAAATTCGTCGTACACCAAACCAACAGGTGCATCAAATTCATATTGCATTTCTTCGTCGAAACGATTCGGTAAAACGATTGGTAATAAAGCCAAAACCGCAATAATGATTACTAAAAAAAGATTTATTTGTTTCATTTACAAAATTGATTGTACAAAAATAGAAATACTTTGTAGGACTCTTAATATTAATCTGAATTAATCTTTTAAAAATAGTATATTTGAGTAAATAATATAAACTTATGGACTTTACAAATTTAATTCAAGGTGCAATGGGACAACAAATTGTTGGTTCTGCTGCAAAACAATTAGGGATTAATGAATCTCAAGCTCAAACTGCTGTTGCAGCAGCTGTACCTTTTTTATTGTCTGCTTTAAATAAAAATGCACAAGGCGGAGGTGCTGAAGGAATTTCGAATGCTTTGAATCAACATGACGGGAGTATTTTGGATAATCTTTCTGGATTTTTAGGTCAAGGAGGAAACCAACAAGATGGATTAGGAATTTTAGGTCACGTTTTAGGAAATAAACAACAAAATGTAGAATCTGCAATTTCTCAACAATCTGGATTGAATACAGCACAAGTTACTCAAATTTTAGCGTTAGTTGCGCCAATTGTAATGGGCTACTTGGGTAAACAAAAACAATCTGCTGGATTAGATTCAAATGGGATTGCTGGTTTATTAGGCGGTTTAGTTGGTGGTTCTACAACTCAAACAAACCAAAGCGGAGTAAATTTAGGAGGTTTCGAAAAATTGTTAGATCAGGATGGTGATGGACAATTAGGAATTGGAGATGCCATGAGTTTATTGGGTGGATTTTTCAAAAAATAAGTCTTGTCTTAAACTGAATAAAAATACAAAATTTATTAAGCAGGAAATTTTCCTGCTTTTTTTGTTTCAAAAATTATCAACCTATATATTCTAAGTATTCGAAATTATCAAATTCATAAATATTAAAAGTTTGATTTAAAAAATATATTATTTTATTTGTTATTTATTATAATTTTATCAACAATAAAACACAAATAGCATGGATACTTTATTTTACTCAGAAAAATTCATTCAAAGAATTAAATCAAAAAACCCTAACGAAAAAGAATTTTTACAAGCAGTTGAAGAAGTTTCCGAAACCATTTTACCATTTGTAGAAGAAAACCCTAAATACAAAAAGTTCAAAATTCTTGAAAGAATTGCAGAACCAGAACGTATTATTCAATTTAGAGTAACTTGGGTTGATGATAAAGGCGAAATCCAAATCAACAAAGGTTATCGTGTACAAATGAATTCTGCGATTGGTCCTTATAAAGGTGGTTTGCGCTTTCATCCATCTGTTAATCTTTCTATTCTTAAATTCTTAGCTTTTGAACAAGTTTTCAAAAACAGCTTGACAACTTTACCTATGGGTGGCGGAAAAGGTGGTTCTGATTTTGATCCAAAAGGAAAATCGGACATGGAAATTATGCGCTTCTGCCAATCTTTTATGAGCGAATTATCTCGTCATATTGGTGCAGATGTCGATGTTCCTGCTGGTGATATTGGCGTTGGAGGACGAGAAATTGGTTATTTATTTGGTCAATACAAACGAATGCGAAACGAATTTACAGGTGTTTTAACTGGAAAAGGATTAGAATATGGTGGCTCTTTGATTCGCCCAGAAGCTACTGGTTATGGTTTATTATATTTTGTAGAATGTATGTTAGCCGAAAAAAAAGAAACCTTAAAAGGAAAAACAGTTTCTATTTCTGGTTCTGGAAATGTTGCACAATATGCTGCTGAAAAGTCTCTGGAATTAGGCGCAAAAGTGGTTACACTTTCTGATTCTTCTGGATATATTTATGATGAAGACGGTTTTGATACAGAAAAACTAAATGTCATTTTCAAAATTAAGAATGATGATTACGATAGAATTTCAAAGTATGTTGATTATTATCCAAACGCTAAATTTTTCTCCGACCAAAATCCTTGGAAAGTTCCTTGTGATATAGCTTTGCCATGTGCAACACAAAACGAATTGGATTTACAAGATGCGCAAACTTTACATCTCAATGGTTGCAAATTGGTTGCCGAAGGTGCTAATATGCCAACAACTCCCGAAGCGGTTCATTATTTTTTGGATCATCAAATTTTATACGGTCCTGGAAAAGCTGCGAATGCTGGTGGTGTTGCAACTTCTGGATTGGAAATGTCTCAAAATTCGATCCGTCAAAATTGGAACAGAGAAAAAGTAGATTATCGATTAAAAGAAATTATGATAAAAATTCATCACCAATGTAAAAAATATGGAAAAGGTGAATTTCAAGAAAATATAAATTATTACAAAGGCGCTAATATAGCTGGTTTCGTAAAAGTTGCCGATGCTATGATTGCTCAAGGAATATAAAAATCCATTTATAAAATTCGGTTCCCTTTACTGAATTTAGAATTCAATTGTTTGTTATTAAAGCTGGACTTCTGTTCAGCTTTATTTTTTTAGAGTGGAAAATTAATTTTAAAACCAATACCTCGAACAGATTCAAATTTTATCATTTCGTCGTTCTGAAAATATTTGCGCAAACGTGTCATAAAAACATCCAAACTTCTACCCATAAAATAATCGTTTTCACCCCAAATTTTTTCTAAAATCTCTTTACGACTCACTAATTTTTGATTATTCTGAATCAAGAAACTCAACAATTCTGCTTCTTTTTCTGTTAACTGAAATTTTTCTTCTTGATAAGATAATTGCAATTGATTTGGAAGAAAAACATAAGCTCCAATTTTAATCAATTCTTCTAAAACAGGTTGATTTCGCTTCAAAATATTTTTTATTCGCAAGACCAATTCTTCAGGATCGCAAGGTTTTGTGATATAATCATCTGCACCTAATTTCAAACCTAAAACACGATCAAAACTTTGCGCCTTAGCAGTCAAAAATAAATATGGAATTGTAATGGTTTCGGCTAATTTTTTCGCCAAAGAAAAACCATCAATTTCGGGTAACATGACATCAAAAATGATTAATTGAGCTGATTCCAACGATTCTATTTCCTTCAATAGTTTTTGTGGATGATCAAACCAAGTCACTTCAAAATCAGAAAATTCTAGATATTGTTTGAGAACAGTTCCCAAATCTTGATCATCTTCTACTAAAATTAATTTAGTTTTCATTCGGCAAAATGATTAAAAATTGAACACCTTTGTCTTTATTATTCTGAACGTTAATTGTTCCTAAATATCGTTCGATTGTATTCTTGACCAAAAATAATCCAACACCCAAACCGCTTACATTTTGGTTAATAGAACGATTCACACGATAATATTTATCAAAAATAAGAGGCAAATCATTGGTTGGAATTCCAATTCCATTATCCGAAAAATTCAATGTTATTTTTTTTTGAAATTTAAAATCTAATACAATTTCAGTAGCTCCATATTTGACTGAATTTTCAATTAAATTCTGAGCAATTTGTTTAAAATCGTTTGTTTTCAGTACATTATTTTTCTCGAAAATACTTTGATTAATAAGTTTAATTTCTGGATATTGAAGTTGAATCTTTTGGATAATTTCATTCAAAATAACCTCATCTAACAATTCAGAATTTTCGTCATTTTTTACAAAAATAGAATCAACAGTTTGCTCCAAACGATTAATTTGTCTGTTCATCATTTGTTGCGTTTCTGGATGTTGAACTTGATGCAAAGCAAATTTCATCGTCGTAATTGGCGTATTCAATTCATGCGCAATAGAGTCTATTGTCAAATGTAATTGATTGATTTTTTCTTCTTGTTTCGATAAATTTTTAAGACTTTTCCAATACAAAAAGACAATTAATCCAACAATCAACAAACTCACAATGATTAAAGGAATAATTTTCTTGAGAATTAAAAATTTCAAATTCAGCAATTCAAAATCTGTCTTTCCTCTAATTTTATATTTATGGCGTTCATTTTTATTAATTCCTAAATCAGAATCTGTTTGATTACTAATATCATCCGATGACCAAACACTTTGATTAATATTAGTTGGTTTCGCAATTTTATTTGTCGTTTCGTAAATCACATACTTTTTCTTTGGCAATAGTTCTTTATGATTCAATTCATCATAAACCGAATAAACATCTGTACGAAGTGCTATTTCAAAATTATTTTCCTTAGAATAAACGTCTAATAGAGAATCTACAATTGGCGTATAAATCTCATAATTATAATCTACTTTCGTTCGAATTATTTGTAATTCATCAAACTGTTTTTTTTCATCATGATTCAGTTTTTTGAAATAATCTAAAATCTTATCATCATTAGAATCTGTTTCATATTTTGACATAAAATTCATCACTTTAACTCCAATTTCACACGCCTCTTTATTCATATCTTTCTCAATCAATCGATACAAATTGTAGATATAATACCCTTGCAATGCAACCAAAACGATCAATGCAAAAGAGAAAATAAATGTATAATGTTTTTTAGATAATTTCATAAGCTTTCCATCAATTCAAAAATACATTGTTTTCGCACATAAATTACACATTAACTCATCGTTAACCGTTCATTAACCAAGTAAAATCGAAACTTGAAAGAGATTTGTTAAAAATCTGAACCATGAAAATAGTAATAACATTTTTTCTGCTACTTCCAAATTTAATTTTTGCACAAATTATTTCTGGAAAAATTATCGATGAGCAAAATCAACCAATCAAAAATAGTTCAATTGAAGTTGAAATTCCTTCACAAGATCCGATTGTAACTGAATCGAATGAAAATGGCGAATTTAATTTTGAGCTTCATCAAGCACAATCATTTACAATTTACATTAAAGAATTTGGTTACCAAGAATTTGAAAAGACATATCAAGCTAACTCAGAAAACTCTTTGATTATTACGCTTCAAAAAGATGAAACAATTAACTTAAAAGACGTTGTTTTTTCTAGTCAAAAACCTTTGTTGAAACGAAAAATTGATCGAATAGAATTTAATGTCGAAAATACGCCTTTGCAAAATTTAAGTGCTTGGGATATCGTGAAAAACACGCCAAATGTTCTTCTAAAAAATGAACAGTTAAGTGTGAGAGGAAATACGCAAATTTTAGTCACAATTAATGATAAAAAAACATTAATGTCCCAAGATGATTTGAAACAATTGTTGGAAAATACTGATGGTGCAACAGTTTCTTCGGTTGAAGTCATTACCAATCCGCCTGCAAAATATGAAGCTTCTGGAAGCGCGATTATAAATATTAAAATGAAGAAAAATGTGCTTTCTGGTTACAAAGGACAAATTGCGACACGTTATCATCAATCTATTTATAGCAAAGGAATGCTGGGTACTACCCAATCTTACAATACAGAAAAATGGCAATTGACAGGAAGTTATTATTTTGTGAATGGAAAATATGTTCGCAAGAATTTTGATGTAACAACTTATGAAAAAGATCAGACACGCTGGGAAAGTGACATGATTCGTCGAACAGTTGCGAAACAACAACATATTTACAACTTTGCTTCTCAATATTCAATTGATAGTTTACAGAATTTTCAGTTTGGAATAAATGGTTCTAGAAATCCTGCTTCAATTGGGAATTATAACGTTCCAACAAATATTTACAATACAACAAATAATCAACTTGAATCATTTTACAAAACACAAAATCATCGTCGCGAAGCTTCAAATAATTTTAATACGTATTTGGTTTATGACAAAAAAATTGCGAAAAATAATTTGACTTGGAGTAACAATTTTAGTCATCGTTATTACAAAGAAAATCAAGATGTTTTAACAAAATTGAATTTCAAGGATAAACCTTATGAAGAAAATCGTTTTTTGAGCGCGGCACTTCAAAAATTGAATCTATTTTCTACACAAATTGATTATAGTTTGATCGAAGAAAATTATGGCTTGGAAGCGGGAGCAAAATATAGTTTCGTGAAGAATGATAATGATTTGGATTTCTTTGAATCAATCCAAAATCAAATCGAATATCAACCCGAAAAAAGTAATATTTTTAATTACAAAGAACAGATTTTCGCCTTATATATTTCTGGAAATTATAAATGGAAAAAATGGGAAGCAAAAGCTGGTTTGAGATCTGAAACAGCTCTTATAAATACGATTTCTGATAATCCAATTAGTCAAAATAAACGAACAAACACCGATCTTTTTCCAACTTTATACGTTATGTATAATTTTGAAAATGCTGGACAAATTGGTTTGAATTATGGAAAAAGAATTGATCGACCTAATTATAATTTCTTGAATCCTTCGAAATCATATTACAATCTGTTTTCTTATTTTCAAGGCGATGCCAATGCGATTTCTACGATTATCCACAATTTGAGTTTATCATATACCTTAAAAGATTGGAATTTCGAAGCCTATTATCGATACGAAAAAGATCCGGCAATGGAAATTTCTATTCAAAATCCTGAAACTTTTGAAACTGTTTATCATTTTACAAACATCAAAAATGGAGAAGCTTTTGGAGCAAATCTTTCGAAAAATTTTAATCTAAAATCGTGGTGGAAACTGAATTTATTTGCGATGGGAGAATATAATCAAAACTATTATTTTGGTCCAGATAATCTGCAATACAAAAACGATGTCTTTTTTTATCACCTTTCATTGAGCACGCAATTGGATTTAGACAAAGCAAAAACATTTAATATTTCGACAGGATATCATTATAATTCCCCAGCTATTCAAGCTTCATTTGATATTAGTTCTTCTCAAAATACATATTTGATTTTAAACAAAAAAATATGGGATAAACGTTTTGAAATTGGTTTGGTTTTCAATGATATTTTTAAAACTGATCGCAATACGATTTCTACGAAATACGCAAACCAAAATCAATATTTCAAAGATTATCGCGATACACAATATTTTATGTTGAATTTGAAATACAATTTCGGAAACCAGAAAGTAAAAGAAGCGAAACAAGCGGAAAAAACTGCAGAACAAAATAGAATTTAGCGTTACAAAAAAAACTTAAGTTTTATTAAATTTGAGGAAAAGCAATAAAATGAATTCAGTAAAAATCATTCGAACAAATTCTTCTAACAAAGATTTTCAAGAATTGGTAACAGAATTAGATAAAGATTTAGCGATAAGAAATGGCGAATTTCATTCTTTCTTTTCGCAATACAATAAAGTTGACAAAATAAATCACGTTGCTATCGCCTATTTAAACGAAAATCCTGTTGGTTGTGGCGCTATAAAACATTATTCTGATACAACGATGGAAGTGAAAAGAATGTATGTAAATCCTGATTTTAGAGGAAATAGAATTGCAGCTAAAGTTCTGAATGAGTTAGAAAATTGGGCAATCGAATTAAATTATGAACGATGTATTTTGGAAACCGGATTGAAACAACCCGAAGCAATCGCGTTGTATGAACGATGTGATTACACAAGAATCGAAAATTACGATCAATACAAAGACATCGAAGAAAGTGTTTGTTATGAAAAAATATTGAAATAGAAAAGCTGAGCGATGCTCAGCTTTTTTATTATTTATTAGATTCTTTTACCATTTTGTTCATTTCGGATGCCGTAATTTCACCATCCATAATCATGTACATTTGTTGATCATCGCTGTTAATACTCATCAACACATTTTTAAAAACTTTCGCATTTGCATTTTCCGTTAAAAAGCGAATTTTACTTCCGTCCTTATTTATCAACATCAATTTTTCGAAATAGATTATTTTTTCAAGAAAACAGTTCCTCCAGCTTGCGCTTTTGGAAAAATTGTAACATCAGCAATTTGTACATGTTCTGGTTGTTGCAACAAATACTCTATTGCATTTGCAATATCCTCTCCAGCCAATGGTTCAAAACCTTTGTATACATTATCCGAAAGTTCTTGATTTCCTTTGAAACGAACCAAAGAAAATTCTGTTTCTACCGCTCCTGGCGCAATATTGGAAACTTTGATTCCGTAAGGTAACAAATCATAACGCATTCCTTTGCTTAACGATTCTACCGCCGCTTTCGACGCACAATATGTTCCTCCATTTGGATAAACTTCTTTTCCCGCAATCGAAGAAAGGTTGATGATATGCGCATTTGATGATTGTTTAAGAATTGGAATAATTGCTTTCGAAACGTAAATTAATCCTTTTACATTGATATCAATCATTGCTTCCAAATCCTCCAAATCAGCTGTATCAAAAGGTGCTAATCCGTGCGCATTTCCCGCATTATTGATTAAAACATCAATATTTTTCCACTCATTTTCTAAACTTTCTACTGCATTAAAAACAGCTTCCTTGTCTCGAACATCAAATTGAATGGTTTTAACTTCCGTAATTTGACTCAATTCTGCCTGAATTTCATCTAATCGTTCTTGACGACGCCCACACAAAATTAAACGATAATTTGGTGCTAATTTCTTTGCTGTCGCCATTCCTATGCCAGATGTTGCTCCGGTTATGAAGACTGTTCTTTTCATTTTCTTAAATAATTAAAAGTGCTTTTTTAAGACCGTCTAAGATACAAGCTAAAAAGAAATTAAAAAATGATTTATCCTGTTTTCGTTCGATATTTTCTACTTTTTCTTCTTTCATTTTTCCACGAGAATCATTCTTTACCGCTGCATTTCCAACTGCTGATAATAGTTTCCTTTTCGAACCATCATCACGCAAAACATTCACTTTCAAATTTTGATAATCTATTCCAAAATTTCCACCAGCGACTTTATCATTTCCATCAAAATTAAATTTTATTTGATTAAAAAATCCGTCTACAGAAACCTTAAGATACGGTTTCACAAAAGGATCAAGATTTTTTGCAGGAAGTTTTGAAATTGAACCATTGATATTAAATTTCTCAGAACGATTCATTGGATTAAATGTCCAATTTGCGCGCAAATCTCCATTCATAAATTCTGAATGCCAATCAACATCAACGTCTGGTAAAGATATTTTACGATAACCCGAATTGACATTTTTAACCGTTGCATTTATCGACGAAAACGTCAATTTTCCTGTTCCGATACTTTTAGCCGTTTCCTCTTCATATTCTAATTTAGAGTTGACCAATTGCAATTGCTTCACCCCTAAATCAAATTTCATTTCACGTAATTTTTGTGAAAACATTGTTTTACGTTTTGTGTCATCAGGTGGAACCAAACTTCTATAAATATTTGCATAAAGCTGGTTCAATTTTATTTGATTCGCTTTCAAAAAGAAATCTTTGGATGGAGAAATTCCCCACTGAATTCCATTTCCTTGTAATTGCTCGACAGAAACTGTATATAAATCGGCTTGTTTTTTCAATGAAGCTGTATACGCTTTTCGAGAAAGTTTTGGCGTTAATTTTAATTGATTCAACGTCAAGTTTCCATTCTGAAATTGCAAAGCTCCAGTATTCATCTTATACGTTTTTCCTAAATCGAAATCAATTCCTGAAGATTTTAACAACACAGATTTATACGAAAATGGTATTGCTTCTTGAATTGTTTTTGGATCAACATTGATTTGATTAAACGCTAACTGAATTTGCTTCAATGTTAAATTCGGCGTTTTTTGTTTATAAGGAACCACATCTAAATGTCCATTTACCAACGAAATTTTATCAACTTTTATAACATCATTAAACTCTTTTGAGGTTTTTCCTTCGCGCTGCGCCACTCGTCTTGGTTGTCCATAAATCGTAAATTTTGGATTTTTGAAAATAACATGATTAACATGAAGTTCTTTCCCATAATCATTTTTCAATCCTAAAACCTTCAAATTAACATTATTGAAATCAAATTTTTGTGAAGCAATAAAACGCGATTGCTTGATTTGAATCGTATCAATTCCAAGATTAAAATTAATCAAGAACTTTTCTGTTACATTTTCAACTTTCTTCGCAATAACTTTTTCATTCTTTTGATCAATGATTTTCACATTTACCTCATCCAATTTGATTGAATTTGTATGAAAATAGAAATCACCATTTTTTATTCCCCAACTGTTATTATTTAACGTCAAAATTGGTGCTTCGACATCTAATAATGTGTTTGATTTTGTATAATTTCGATTAAATTGATTTTTTGAAATTAATGGTTTCATTTTGAAATTTTTCAGAATCAATTTCTTTTCTGTCAAATCAAAATTAGATGCTGTTAACGTGTGCATTTCATTCAATCGATAATACATCGAATCCAACTTAATACGGAAAGTTTTATAATCAATCGGAATATCATTTGTGCGTGTCAACGCATTCATTTTTATTCCTTCGATATTTAACGACACATTATTTATTGCATATTTTACCGTTTTTGCATTCGAGAAGAGTGAACGAATTTTACCATTTTCTATTTGTAATTTTTTGATATTAATTAACTCCGCATCTTCCGTTTTTATGCTTACTTTTTTAGTTGATTGTTTCTCAACTTTATTCTCAGGTTTGGCAGAAATAATGGTAATTTTTGGATTTTTGAATTTGATTAAATCTGTTTTAAAATATAATTTATCTTCTGAAGTAAATCCCCAATCCATCTTAGAAAGCGAAAGAAGTGGTGATTCAATATCCAATAAATCATTTTCAGAATCGTTTGGAACGTACATTTTTCCGTTCATTTTAAGCGGTTTCATCAAGAAATTATCCAACTCAAAATCAGTTTCATTAAAACGAACTTTTCGTGCTCTAATCAATTGTTGATCTTTTACCACAAAAAACATCGAATCTAATTTGATATCAAAAGCAGAATATCTGAACGGAATTTTTTTGTCCGCTGTTCGCTCATTGAAACGAACGCCATCAAAATCGATCGAAAAATTAGAAACATTTGCTATATGTTTCTTTCCTGATTGAGAATACAAATTAAACTCGCCATTGTTGATATTCACATTGGAAACATCTATACTTTGCCCAACTTTGGATTGTGCTGTATCTTTTTTGATCGAATCTTTTTTCTCTTTGAGATAATAATTTACAGAAGGATTATTGATGTTGATTGAATATGCTGCAACTTCTTTTTTGGTAATTAATTTTATAAAATTGATACCGACAACATTTATTTCTTTCACTTTTCCTGTTGCGTCAATCGAATCCTTTATTAACAACGAATCTTTTGGAGAAACTTCAACATTTTTTAGTGATAAAGACGAATTAAAAATAGAAAAGCTCAAATCTTCGTAAGTCAGATTATAAGCGGTATCGTTTTTTTCTGCAATGATTTTTGGAAGTCGATCATTCAGAAAATAGGAGATGTAAAAACTTAAAATAAAAAGTACCGCAATAATTGAAATTAATGCGATACCTATTTTTTTTATCCAACGGTTGTTAATCATTGATATAGTTTGGTTAACAGTCTTAAGAACAATTATTATACCAGATATAACAAAATGTTAAATTTATTCGTTGATATCGTAGATTTCTTTGATATTTTCTAAGATTTTATCGAAGTTTAAATTCAAATCAATTAATTTTCCAGTAAACAAATCGAACACCCAACCATGTACTTCTAATCCATTTTCCATTGCACGTTGTACAAAAGGATTTTTTACCACATTTACACATTGTTCTTGTACATTTAGCTCTACCAAACGGTTGTAACGCATTCCTTCGTTTTCGATTGCATTCAATTCTTCTGAATGTAAACGATAAACATCACGAATATTACGCAACCAAGGATTCATAATTCCTAAATCTTTCGGAATCATTGCAGATTTAATCCCACCACAATTATAATGTCCACAAACTACAATATGTTTCACTTTTAGGTGTTCTACCGCATAGTCTAAAACAGAAGTGGTATTCATATCCAAACTAATTACCATGTTCGCTATATTGCGGTGTACAAAAACCTCACCTGGCTCCGCTCCCAACAATTCTTCTGCCGTCACACGACTATCCGAACAACCAATGTAAAGCACTTCTGGATTTTGACCAGCCGAAAGCTTATCAAAATATTGCTCGTCTTGTCCTAAACGTTTATTTACCCACTCTTGGTTGTGTTCAAAAACTTTTTCTAAATTCATAATTTTCTAAATTACATCTTGCACTTCTGGATGTTTACCAACATAAACGCTCACATAACTACAAAATGGAATGATTTTCAACTGATTTTTTCTTGCGTAATCTACAGCTTCTAACACTAATTTTTCGGCCAAACCTTGTCCTCTCAATTCGGGATTAACACCTGTATGATTAATCAACATTTGTTTTTCTTTCAGCATAAAAGTTAATTCACCAACTTCTTTATTATTCTCATCAAGAAGTATAAAAACTCCATTTTTTCCTTCTAAATTCAATTCAATTTTCATAGAATAGTATTTTAAATTCAAATTAATCTTTTTGGATGAGATTTGGTCAAAAAGATTTGTTAAAAGTCTCGATATACAAGACAAATTTACGGGTGAAAAGTTTTTAATTCAAAGAAAATTTAAACAAATAATAACAATCAATTTACAATCATCTTTCTATTTGATAATCAACAACAAGCCATTCTATATAATATTTAATGTATAGGTTTGAGTTTTTTACTTGATTATTTATTACATTTGTTAGATATTTTAAGGAAATATTCTTCATATGAAATTTATTGTATCGAGCAACACGTTATTAAAAAATGTTAACTTAATCGGAGGGGTTATTAACTCTAATAATACTTTACCAATCCTTGATAATTTTTTATTCGAATTGGATTGTAGCCAATTAACTATCACTGGTTCTGATTTAGAAACAACAATTTCAACAACTTTAGAAGTTGAGTCTAATGATAATGGAAAAATTGCAATTCCATCAAAAATCTTAACTGATACGTTGAAAACTTTCCCTGCGCAACCGCTTACTTTTATCCAAAAAGAAGGAAATACGTTGGAAATTGTTTCAGAACAAGGAAATTATCAGTTAGCATTCGAAGACGCAAACGAATATCCTCAAACGCCAGATATCGAAGACGCAAGCTCTACAACACTTAGTGCAAGCATTTTATCAGAAGCAATTATCAAAACTATTTTTGCGACAGGAAACGACGAATTACGTCCAATTATGACAGGAGTCTTCTTCCAAGCAAATGCAGATATTTTCCGTTTTGTTGCTACAGATGCGCATCGTTTGGTAAAATATACTCGCAATGGTTTAGAGAATTTACAAGCTGCTGAATATATTATGCCGAAAAAACCACTTATCTTATTGAAAAATATTTTAGGAGGAAATAATGACGATGTAACAATCGAATACAACAATACAAATACACGTTTTTCATTCCAAAACATCGTGTTAACTTGTCGTTTGATTGATGGTAAATATCCTAATTATGAAGCGGTAATTCCAAAAGAAAATCCAAATGTATTAACGATTAACAGAAACTTATTCTTGACATCTTTGAAACGTGTGGCAATTTTCTCTAACAAAACAACAAACCAAGTTCGATTAAAATTAGTTGGAAATTCATTGACAATTTCTGCTGAAGATATCGATTTTGCAAACAAAGCAGAAGAAAGACTTCCTTGTGATTACAACGGAACTGACTTACAAATCGGTTTCAATTCTCGTTTCTTAATCGAAATGTTGAACAATTTACAATCAGAAGAAATAACATTAGAAATGTCTGAACCGAATCGTGCAGGAATCATCAAACCAGTTGATGGACTAGAAGATGGCGAAGAAATCTTAATGTTAGTTATGCCAGTTATGTTAAACGCATAATCAAAAAGAATACATAAAATTCATTTATACAATACAATGAAAATTTCATACAATTGGCTAAAAACCTACATTGATACAGATATAACACTTGATGAAGTGTCTTCAACACTTACAAGTACGGGTCTAGAAGTAGAAGGTGTAGAGCAAGTAGGTGGAGCTAAAAATTATTTGGAAACCGTATTAGTTGGTAAAGTTCTATCAGCTATACCTCATCCGAATGCAGATAAATTAAAAGTTACTAAAATAGATTTAGGAGATGGAAAAGAAACGCAAATTGTTTGTGGAGCTCCTAATGTTGCAGCGGGTCAAAATGTACCTGTGGCAACTGTCGGAACGGTTTTACCTTCTCCTGATGGTGAATTTAAAATCAAGAAGGCAAAAATTCGTGGTGAAGAATCTTTCGGAATGATTTGTTCTGAAGTAGAATTAGGAATTGGTACAGATCATTCTGGTATTTTAGTTTTACCAGAAAATTTAAAACCTGGAACTTCTACGTTTGATCTTTTCGGAAAAAATGATGAAGTTGACCACGAAATCGAAATTGGTTTAACGCCAAATCGTGCGGATGCAATGTCACATTTCGGTGTAGCGCGTGATTTACATGCTGCGCTTAAAACTCGTGATATCGCGTCAACATTCAAAACATATGATGTCTCAAATTATCCTACGACAGATTTCGGAAAAAGTCCTATTTCTATCGAGGTTAAAGATACAGAAGCAGCGCCTCGTTATGCAGGTGTTTACTTAAAAAATCTAAAAGTTGCTGAGTCGCCAGATTGGTTAAAAAATCGTTTGCAAGTTATTGGATTATCACCAATTAATAATGTGGTTGATATTACCAATTACATTTTACACGATTTAGGACAACCTTTACATGCTTTTGATGCAGCTAAAATTGAAGGAAATAAAGTGATCGTTCAAAAATTAGCAGAAGGAACAAAATTCACAACTTTAGATGGCGTTGAACGTACATTAAAAGGACATGAATTGATGATCTGCAACGAAAATCATCCAATGTGTATTGCAGGAGTATTCGGAGGAAAAGATTCTGGAGTTTCGGATGCTACTACAACTATTTTCTTAGAATCAGCATATTTTGAACCTGTAACAATTCGTAAAGGTGCAAAAGCACATGCTTTGAATACAGATGCTTCTTTCCGCTTTGAACGTGGAATTGATCCTAACACAACAATCGATGCATTGAAAAAAGCTGCGATGATGTTAGTTGAAATCGCTGGCGCTGAAATTGCATCTAATATTGATGATATTTACGAAAATCCAATTCAAAACTTTAATGTAAAATTACGTTTACATAAAGTGGTTGAATTATTAGGAGTTGAAATTCCAGAACATAAAATCAAATCGATTTTAGAAAATTTAGAAATTAAAATTTTGTCAGAAAATAATGGAGTTTTAGATTTAGAAGTTCCTGCTTATCGTGTAGATGTACAACGTGATGTAGATTTAATCGAAGATATTTTGAGAATTTATGGATACGATAATATCGAAATTCCTTCAAAATTCTCGTTTTCTTATGTTCCAAATCAAAAAGTTAGTCCAGATAAAATCGAAGATTTTATTGCGCGTCAATTGATTTCTTTCGGATTCAATGAAGCGATGAATAACTCGTTAACGAAAAAAGAATACGAACAAGTTTTCTTTTATCCAGAAGGAGAAAGTGTTGCCATGTTAAATCCACTTTCAGCTGATTTAGCTGTAATGCGCCGCACTTTGTTGAATGGTTTATTAGAAAATGTTGCGTTTAATATCAACCGTCGTAATTCGGATGTTAAATTATTCGAATTTGGGAAAATTTACCGCAAAATTGATGGTATTTACGAAGAAAATAAATGTTTAGGAATCGTTCTTTCAGGAAACTTTAATAGCGAATCGTGGACAGGAAATTTACGTAAAGCTTCATTTGCTGATTTGAAAGGTTTGATTAAACAAATTTTTGTTCGATTAGATATTCAAATTACAGATGAGTTACCTGCAAAAGATGATAATTTCTTAGATGGAATTGAATTTGTTTCTGCTCAAAAATCATTAGGAAAACTTGGAATCATCAGCAAAAAATTAGCAAAAAAATTAGGCGTTAATCAAGATGTTTTCTTTGCTCAATTAAATTGGGATGCAATGGTTGCTTTAGCAAACAAACACGATTTGAAATACAAAGAAATCTCTAAATTCCCAGGTTCTCGTAGAGATTTAGCTTTATTGCTTGACTCTTCTGTGAAATATGAAGAATTGTACAAAGCGACAAAAGAAGTGAAAACGAATTTGTTGAAAGCTGTTAATTTATTCGACGTTTACGAAGGAGATAAATTGCCAGTTGGTAAAAAATCGTATGCTTTAAGTTTTATGATTCAAGACGAAAATAAAACATTAAGCGATCAAGAAATTGATGGTTTAATGAATAAATTAATCAAATTGTATCAAGAAAAATTCAACGCTGAGTTGAGATAAAATATTCCGAAAAATGAAAAAGATTGTAACTTTATTTTCAGCAACTCTTTTGATGAGTTTTATAGCAACTTCTTGTTCTACAAGCGCAAGTACTGCTAAAATTAAACCTAAAGCGGAAGTTTCAATTTCAAATCAAAATTGGTATTTGATCAACGATAACAACGTAGTAAAAGGTTTGTACGATAAAGACGTAATGTTGGTTATTGACGAAGCGAATTCGACTGTAAGTGGTTTTGCGGGTTGCAACAATTTCAATGCTTCTTTTACAAAAGTTAGCGGCGTAACCAGCTTCGTTAATTTCTCTGAAACTAAAATGGCTTGTCCTAATTTGCAAGAAGAAAAAGCATTTTTATCGATGTTGAAAAGTGTAAATCGTTACGAAGTTTCTGGAAAAGAATTACATCTTTACAAAGGAAATATCTTATTATTGACATTTAAAACTTTGTAAGTTTTAATCAATTATAAAATCAAAAAGCGCTCTAAGAGCGCTTTTTTGTGGTTTATATTATTTTATTTTAAACTTCTTTATTTTCTTCAACTGCTTGTTGAGCTGTAGGAGAAATTGCTTCATCACTTTGCTTGAAACCAATTTTAGTAATCGGAATTTCTTTTGATGATAAATAAAACTCTAAATCAGCATTTAATTCAATCAGACGATGCGGAAAATCTTGTCCAACATTTTGTTTGGCTTCTGTTAAGAAAATTGCACAATGTTTTAGATAATCAGGCGTTAATTTCGATTTTGCTTCTTGAAATGCCGAAAACAATACCTTTTCTGTCATCACAATATTTTTCGTTTCATCTTTTCTGTATAATGCATATAAACGTTTTTTAAGCGATTGTGTAAAATCAATCATCATTGTATTTGAGAAAATTTTCATTTCAGCCGCATAAGGCGTCCAGAAATCTTTGTTCAACGCATTTTGATTTTTCAAAATTGATAATAACGGAGAATCTTGCGCCAAATTCGTAGTCATGTGATGTAGAAGTAATTGTTTGCGCTCGTCAAAAGTTGGAGGAAAAATCGGAATATGTAAATCAAAACGACCAGGTGCAACGATTTCATCATTCAAATTTGCTAAAGATTCAACAGCTCCAACAATCAAAAGTTCTTTCGTATCATTTTTCTGAATATGTCTAAGAACGGAATAAAACAAATCGACCATTTCGGGATAAATGGTATTTACAGAAGTAGAATGTAATATTTCGTCGAACGAATCAATAAACAATAATGTTTTAGGTTGATTCATCTTTTTTGAAAGAAAATCGGAGAATTTATTCTTTTTGTTATCAAAATTCCCAACTAAATAATCATTGAAAATATGTACAAATTCGTAACCAATCATATCCGCTATTTTCTTTGCCCAATATATTTTCCCACTACCTGGAGGTCCATACAAAATCAAGCCAGCAGGTTTTGAGATTCCCCAACTTTCTCCTTGATCTTTGCTGATAAATGGATCTAACATATCAGTCATATAAAAATACAAATCAGTATAACCAACTAAACTTTTACCAGAAAAATCTTCGCATTGCGGAAATGCTTTTTCTATAAACGGATATTTTCCCCCAATGTAAGAATGAATCAAATAACTTGACACTCCCGTTTTCATCTGCTTTGCAACCTCGGCAGGAATTCCATTTGTCACAAAAAAATGAAGTACTTCTTCTTCTTTCGCTCCAATTGTTTTAGCGATTTCTTCTATTGTTTTTTCTTTGGAATAATCTTCGGCATATCTTTTTAAGAAATCTTTATTCTCTTCCGAAAATGTTATAAATTGTTGTGTTACATTAAAATTTTCGTCAATACAAAAACTCAAATCAATATTAAAATCATTGATAAAATTCTGTAAACTTCCTAAAGATATTTCGAGTTGATTAGATAAATCTTTTAATTTCATTCTGTTGGCTTGTTCTAATTTCTATTAAAAATAAAGATTAATTCGTGAACTAAACCATTTTAAGTTCTAAACTTCTGTTAAAGGAGCAAGCGCATCTATAGATGCGCTTGCTCCTTTTAATTGTATATTTTAAAATTATTTACAATTTAGATGAATTAAGATAATCTTCCATTTCTTCTTTATTTGCTTCATCAGATTCGTCTTTTAGAACACGATGAGCCACTTTACCTACAGTTAAACCTTGAATAACGATTGAAAATAAAACAACGATGTATGTAATCTCTAATAACAAATCTTTCCATTCCGAATTTGGCATCGAAAGAACTAATGCAATTGAAACTCCTCCACGAATTCCTCCCCAAACCAAGACAATAAGTGAACCTTTAGAAAAAGTGTTTTTTCTTAAAATAGTACGAGCTGGAATAACAATTGATAATGTTCGAGATAATAGGACTATAAAAATTGTGGCAATTCCTAATAGAATTTGATCCATTAAATCTTCTATTAACAACAATTCGAAACCTATAAAAAGGAATAAAATGGCGTTCATTATTTCATCAATAAGCTCCCAAAATTTGTTTAAATAATCTTGAGTTGTTTTACTCATTGCGAATTTCTTTCCATAATTTCCGATTATTAAACCTGCGATAACCATAGCTAAAGGACTAGAAATATGAAGTTCTTTTGCAATCAAAAATCCTCCCATTACAATCGACAATGTAATTAAAGCTGAAACTTTATAATCATCAATTTTTTTCATGGATCTAGAAGCTGTAAATCCTAATAAAAGTCCTAATAGAATTCCGCCTCCGGCTTCCATTAAAAATAATTTTGAAACACTTGAAAAATCAGCATCAAAGCTTGGATTAGTTGCTATTTGTAAAACTACTGCGAACATTACAACGGCCACACCATCATTAAACAGTGACTCTCCTGTAATTTTTGTCTCAATAATTTTAGGAACTTTTGCTTGTTTCAAAATTCCTAATACAACGATTGGATCAGTTGGTGAAATTAATGTTCCGAACAATAAACAATAGATATACGGAATTTGAATACCAAAATATGGCGCAATGTAATATAAAATTACTGATATAATAAATGCTGATAATACTACTGATATTGTAGCATAAGTAGCAATTGTCCATCTCAAGTTTTTCAAATCGAGAATATTAACGTGCATTGCGCCTGCAAAAAGCAGAAAATTAAGCATTGCGCCCATCAATATTTCATTGAAGTCTAAACTATTAAAGAGTTGAAACATGTCTTTTGTAGCATCAGGAAAATAGCTATCTCCCAATAAACGGATAGCGATAGATACTAACATGGCGATAATCATAATTCCAATTGTTCCAGGTAATTTTAGGAATCGAAGGTTTGCATAAGAAAATAATGCAGCAAGAACAATTAGAACCGAAAAAGAATAATATAGTTCCATTGGTATTGATTGATTAAAATTTGGAAAAAGTTACAAAAAAAGAGCCACTATAAAGTGGCTCTTTCTATATTAATTTGATTTTTTTATCAAAATTAGTTTTTTGGAGCTTGCCCAATTAAATCCATAAACTGATCTAACTTAGGTAAGATAATAATTTGTGTACGACGGTTTTTAGATTTTCCTTCCGCAGTAGCATTTGTAGTTAATGGATTAAATTCTCCACGTCCACCAGCTGTTAAACGTTTACCATCAACACCGTATTGGTTTTGTAATGCTTGCACAACAGAAGATGCACGTAAAGCAGATAAATCCCAGTTGTTACGGATGTTTGGTTTAGAAATTGGCACATTATCTGTGTTACCTTCAATCAATACATCGTAATCTTTATAGTCGTTGATGATTTTCGCAATTTTACTTAAAGTTTCTCCTGCAGCAGGCGAAATTTCGTAGCTACCAGATTTGTACAACATGTTATCAGCTAACGAAATGTAAACAACACCTTTTAATACTTTAACATCAACATCTTTTGCTTCGTTGCTAGATAAAGAACGCGTTAAGTTGTTTGTTAAAACCATATTCAAACTATCCGATTTGCTTTTCGCATCAATCAAATGTTTGATGTATTTGTTAGACTGATTGATTTCGTTCACTAATTCAGAAACATTTTTAGAACCACCATTAATACAATTTTTCAATTGTTCTTGTAATTGTTTAATTTGATTTCTTTCACTCTGAACTGTGTTTTCGTACTGACCTTGGTTAGATTCAAAATTAGCTAATTTAGCTTTCGCTACAGCCAATTCTGTTTGACATCCTTGGTTCTCAGAATAAGCAGAATTGAATTTATTTTGTAATTCATCATACTTCTTCTGACTCACACAACTAAATAAAGTTGAAGCAGCGATAACCGCTACTGGCAAAATTGAAACTTTCATAATTATTTTTTTATTTCAGTTATACGAATATATGTTATTATTTTTTATTGCGAGTATATATTCTGCAAAAACCATGCTGTAAAAATATAAAACTCCTACAATCATTTGATTGTAGGAGTTTTAACGTTAATATTTTATTTCTATTGTGTTAATCCTGAGGAATATATAAAACCTGACCTGGATAAATCTTATCTTCGTGTTTTAACATTGGTTTGTTTGCTTCGAAAATTTTTGGATACTGCATTGGATCTCCATAAACTTCTTTTGCAATTTTAGATAAAGAATCTCCACTTTTTACAGTATACATTGTCTTAGATAAATCTGGAATCTCAATTTTCAAAGGTGTTTTCAATGTTAATTGATCTTCTACTCCTTCCACTCCATCAATGTTACCTGCTGTTGCTAAAATTTTTTGTTTCTCGTTGATGTCCAACGCTTGTCCAGCTACTACAATTTTATTTCCATCAGTAGAAAAAGTTACTCCTGACAAATCAAATCCTTGTTTTGCAACTTGTTCTTGTACTTTAGCTGCTTTTTCTTCTGGTGTTTCTGCACCTCCGAAGACTTTTTCTCCGGCATTTTTGATAAACGAAAATAATCCCATAACGAGTTGATTTTAATAATATTTATTTGTTGATATTTAGTAAATATATAATTTCTCTAACAATTATCGTGCAATTGATGAATATTTCTTTTTTAAATTTTCCGTAATCGAGCGTTGTTGTTGAATTTGACTTGTTAATTGATTAATTTTTGCATCCAAACCTTTATCATTCTCTTCGGCAATTTGTATTTTTCCGCTCAATGTTACTACTTGATCTTCTATCGATCGCAAAGAATTTTCTGTTTTTATCTTTTTCTTCATCAAACCATCAGTTACTTTATCATTCGATTCTCTTTCCAATTGATTCACCACCAAATCTAACTTATCGCCCAAAGCTTGCTTTTTACTTTCTAATTTCAATAAGGTGTTATTATCTTTTAGATATGATTTGATCGAGTTTCCTTTTTTCAATTGTGCATCAGCGTTTTCTTTTGTCAATCGAATCATATTTTCGTTCGCTAACCTCAACTCATTTCGTACACAACCTTGCTTCGTTTTTGTTGCTAAATCTTGCAATTGAGCATAAATTTTATCAAACTCTGCCGAATTACTATTAAATGTCATTCCATTTTGATCCGTTAATGTATTAATCACAGTCGTTTTTCCATTTTCTTCATCAACCAAACTAATCACAGATTTATACACATCTTGCGAATTTTTGAACTTGATATTACTCGCTTCATGTCTTTTCAAAAAAGCAGAAGAACCTTCTTTGTTCGTTACCCAATTTTCCCACGATTTCACAATCAAATTCTGCGCACAATTATCCGTAGAAAAAGCAAAAGATTTCAGTTCTTGTCCGTTCATTTCGTACTCAACTTCAAACAATCCTTCATCAGATTGTGCATTAACATAAGCTGATGTTAACAAAGTTGTAATGGCTAAAAGTAATAGTTTCATCAAGTTGATAGTTTAAATTTATGTTCACAATTATTTATCCAATTTACAAAATATCGGAGTTTAAGAAAAGATGTTGTACAGATTTTTTATAATGGTTAATTTTAACCAGAAATTAATCAAACCGCATGCAAACAAAAATTTTATTAATTTACACAGGAGGAACAATTGGAATGGCGAAAGATTATGGTGACCAATCCTTGAAACCTTTCAATTTTGATAATTTGTTGAAACAAATTCCGGAATTGGGTCTGTTAGATTGTTCTTTCGATTATCATAGTTTCGATACGCCTATAGATTCGTCTGATATGAAACCTAAATATTGGATAGAAATTGCCGAAACCATTCAACAAAACTACGAAAACTATGATGGTTTTGTTGTTTTGCACGGAACAGATACAATGGCGTATACAGCTTCTGCAATGAGTTTTATGATTGATAACCTCGAGAAACCTGTCATTTTCACTGGTTCACAATTACCAATTGGAGATTTGCGCACAGATGCGAAAGAAAACTTAATTACTTCGATTCAATTGGCTTCGTTACGTAAAAATGACAAACCAATTATCAAGGAAGTTTGTGTGTATTTTGAATATAAATTGTTTCGTGCGAATAGAACAACTAAGATTAATGCAGAAAACTTTGATGCTTTCGAGTCGCCGAATTATCCAGTAATTGGAGTTTCCGGTGTTCATCTGGAAGTGAAAGAAGATTTATTGTTAAAAAATGTTGTTACGGATAAACTTTCGATCAACAAAAATCTAAATGCTGATGTTGGTGTTTTGAAGATTTTCCCTGGAATGAATCGTTCTTTTATCGAAAGTGTTTTAAACGCTCCGAACATGAAAGCTTTTATTATTGAGGCTTTCGGAACAGGAAATATTTTTACCGATAGTTGGTTTATTGAATTGCTGGAAGAAGTAACGAATAAAGGAGTTCATCTTATCATCAACACGCAATGTGCTGGCGGAATGGTAGAACTTGGACGTTATGCTACAAGTGATGCGTTACTAAATATGGGCGCAATTTCGAGTTATGATTTGACAATGGAAGCTGCAATTACCAAAGCCATTTATTTATTAGGTCAAAACCTTTCGAAAGAAGAATTCAAAACGCAATACGAAGCAAACTTGAAAGGTGAACTTCGCCATCATTTTTACAATGATTAAATCAAAATAATATAAAACGAAAAAAATCTCTACTTGGTAGAGATTTTTTTATGTTCTAAATTTTATTTCTTCCCCGACATTGAAGCGCCATCAGATTCTCTTAATTTGAAAAAGATGTAAGTTGATAAAATTGTCATCACGCCCATCGTCAAAAATGAATAACGAAAAGCTTGTACTTCCACTCCATTTACAAATCCTGCTTGTCTAAAAACACCTAAAATTAATGCAGCTACAGAAATTCCAAATGTTAGTGATAATTGTTGTGTAACCGATAATAAACTATTCCCTTCGCTGGATGTATTTTCGTCCAAATCGGCTAAAGACAAGGTATTCATCGCCGTAAATTGAATTGAACTAAAAAATCCATTCAAAACCATTAACGGAATGATATAATAAATTGGTGATTTCGATTCTAAAAAGAAAAACATACAAATGATTAATCCTAAAGTTATTGTATTGGAAATCAACGTATTTCGATAACCAAATTTATTCACAATTGGCACAACAAACGATTTTGCAATAATGTTACTTGTTGCAGATGGAATCATAATTAATCCCGCTACAGTAGCCGAATATCCATAACCAACTTGCAATAAAAGCGGAATAAGAAAAGGTATTCCTCCAATTCCTAATCGTGTAATAAGATTTCCTATAATACCAATTCGCAAAGTTCTAATGTTAAACAAATTCAAATCGATTAAAGGATGTTGTTTATGTTTTGCATGATAAATATACAAACCAATCAAAAAGGCAGAAACTACAGTCAATGCCAATACAGTTTGCAGGCCAATCACACGAGAAGATGTCAATTCCATAATCAATGTTAAGACAGTAACTCCTCCACTAAAAAGAATCAAACCTCTGATATCAAATTTAAAAACTGGATGTTTAAAATCGGGGATCGCAAAAGTTGTCATCCAAAGTGCAATAATTCCGAATGGAATATTCACGATGAAAATCCAATGCCACGATAACGTTTCAACCAAAATACCTCCAATTGTTGGTCCTAAAAGTGGTCCTATTAACCCTGGTATAGTTATAAAATTAATTACTTTTAATAATTCACTTTTTGGATAAGCATATAAAATTGCTAAACGTACAACAGGAACCATCATCGATCCTCCAATCGCTTGTATAACGCGTGAAATGACTAAAAAAGGTAAAGTTGTGGCAAATGCACAAAGTGTGGATCCAAGTGTAAAAATCAATATCGCTGATTGAAAAACTTTTTTCGTTCCATATTTATCCGAAAGCCAACCACTCAAAGGAATTAACAAAGCGATTGTTAATGTATACGCAACGATAATCGACTGAATTTCCAAAGGAGATTTTCCTAATTCTTTTGCGATTGTAGGCAATGATGTATTTAAAATTGTAGCGTCCAAAGCTTGCATAAAAATTGCCATCGCACCAAGCCATGGCAAAAACTTCAACATTTTTGGACTTAAAATATGATCTGAATTCATTGAAATTCCTACAGCAAATTCTATTCCTATTTTAACATTTCGGAAAATCATTGAAAAAGATTAAATTTGAACTATGTTTCTCAACGCGCATACACATCATTTAGTTCATCAAACAGATGTTTTGGAATTGTATAATCAGTTTCCAAATGAGTTGAATAATGAAGCAAAATTGTTTTCGATTGGGATTCATCCAGCTTACATCAATACCTCATCAATAGAGGAAGAAATCGAAATTATCAATCAAACTATTTCGAATAAAAACTGTTTGGCGATTGGTGAAATTGGATTGGATAAATTGTGCGAAACAGATTTTGAATTACAAATCAATGTTTTTGAAAAACAATTAGAAATTGCAACCCAACATCAACTTCCAGTCATTATACATTCGGTTCGCGCTTATCAAGAAATTTTACACATTCGAAAACAAATGAAATTGACGATTCCGTTTATTTTTCATGGTTTCAATAAGAATGAACAATTGCTTAATCAAATTATTGCGCAAAATTGTTTTGTATCTTTTGGTAAAAATCTTCTATCAAACAAAAACTTACAAATTATATTTGCAAATCTTTCTGCGAATCAATTCTTTTTGGAAAATGATGCAAGCGAAATTTCTATTGAAGAAATTTATACTTTTGCAGCAGATTTGAGAAAAATTACAATCGAGGAATTACAACTTCAACAAGCAGAAAATTGGAAAACAGTTTTTGGTTACGAAGTTCAATCATAATAAAATACATTTCAATGGCAGTTTGGCAAGAAAGAGCTGAATTATTATTCAAAGAAGAAGGTTTAGAAATCCTAAAAAATTCGAACATTTTAGTTGTTGGTTTAGGTGGAGTTGGCTCTTTTGCCGCAGAATTTATCGCACGCGCAGGAGTTGGAAAAATGACTATTGTTGATGGTGATACTGTTGACATTACAAATATTAACCGACAATTGCCCGCTTTGCATTCGACAGTTGGACAACACAAAGTAGACATCGTTGGCGATCGTTTAATGGACATTAATCCTGAATTAGAATTAACGCGTATCAACGAATTTTTGAGTCCAGAACGTACACACGAAATCGTCACACCAGATTTTGATTATGTGTTAGATTGCATCGATTCTGTTACACCAAAAATTAATTTGATTTTAGCTGCAAAACGCAAAAAAATTAAAGTAATCAGCAATATGGGCGCTGGTGGAAAATATTTGGCAAGCAAAGTACAAGTACGTGATATTAGCAAAACAGATGTTTGTCCGTTGGCAAAAAATGTTAGAAAACGATTAAAAAAAGAAGGAATTAATAAAGGTGTAAAAGCTGTTTTTTCGACAGAAGTTCCTGATGAATCTTCGGTTAAATTAACGGACGGAAAAAATTATAAAAAATCGTTTTACGGAACTAATTCGTGGATGCCTGGTTTATTCGGATTGCACGCGGCAGAAACGGTGATTCGACATTTATTAAAAAAAGATAAATAATTAAGTACTTTCTTAAAGATTTAATTAATTTAGTTGCGAATTAACAAAGAGACGAAAAAGATGAAAATCAATTACGATTATATCACATACGAGGATGTTTTGAGAGCGCGTCAATTTATGTACGAGCAAGCGTTGGAACAGAATGCGACTAATTCGTTGTTGAACACTGCGAGAGATTTATTTGGAAACAGCAATTTCGAGATGTGTATCAAAATTTGTGAAGGTTTATTGGATGCAAAAGACCCAAAACAATTGTACGATGCAAAGAAATTAATTGCGTTATCCTATTATAGTTTACAAGATTTTGAGAATGCGGATAATGCATTTTTCGATATCGCTCAAAACTCTGATAATTCGGACGATTGGTTTAACGTTGTGATTTCTGCAGCTTTAAATAAAAATATCGAACGTAGTAAAGAATCTTTTGGAATTGCATTAGAAAAATACACGAAATTTGGTCACCAACGTAATATGCCTTCAGTACAATTGATGTTACATTACATGATTACGTTAGAAAATGTAAAAGAATACGTTTTGGCTTTGGAACAATGTAGAATGTTGGTACAAGTTTATGCTAAATTGAAAAAAACAGACGAAAAATTCTTAAGTTCTCGTGGTTTAGAACAAATCGAAAACTTTTTGGAAACTGCAAAACCAGTTTTGAAAAAAGCGAAAAAGAAAGAATTAACTGA
Organism: Empedobacter sp. UBA5987; assembly: GCF_002429865.1. Lineage (NCBI taxonomy): Bacteria > Pseudomonadati > Bacteroidota > Flavobacteriia > Flavobacteriales > Weeksellaceae > Empedobacter > Empedobacter sp. UBA5987. The sequence continues at coordinate 31,554 of NZ_DJBB01000081.1, read as the reverse complement.
AATCAAAAAAGAATTGGTTGAAGCCTTAGATGCAAACGGTGTAGAAAAAGTAGAAGCTTTTTTTGCTGAGTTTTAAGCCAACTATTTTTACAAGAAATAAAAAAATCCACTTCTGTTGAAGTGGATTTTTTGTTTTAATGTTTACTGAAATGTGTTCAGGATGACTCAACTAGTTTGTCAAACTGAATTTATTTCAGCTTCGCATTAAATTTAGACATCACAAAAAACTTTGAAAGACAAAAAAGCTATTTTCTTAATCTATATTTAATCAAATATTTCTTCGTGATTATTTCAAAATAAATAATCTTTTTATAGATTTATCATCACTAAGAATTAACACATGAGTCACGGAAAACTAAGAGAAGATCATAATTGCCAAAATTGTGGACATTACGTAGAAGAACATTATTGCACACATTGCGGACAAGAAAATGTAGAAACACGACAACCGTTTCACTTTTTATTTACACACTTTATCGAAGATTTTGTTCATTACGATGGAAGTTTTTGGCAAACGATCAAAAAACTATTTTTAAAACCTGGGGTATTAACCAAAGAATATTTGAGTGGTAAACGAAATAGTTCTGTTAATCCTGTAAAAATGTACATTTTTGTCAGTTTTGTAACGTTTTTTATTATTTCTATTTTTCCTTCTCATAAAACTGAATATAATGATAGTTCCAATGAACCTATATCAATAGAAAATACTGAAAAAATTCAAAAAGCACTTAATGCTACAATAGACACTTTACAGAACAAAGGATTAACAACTATCGAGCAAGGTGCAAAAATAAAATCTGAATTTGAAAAGAATAAAAACATAAATTCTTTAGAAGAAGTAAATGATGAATCTATTAAAAACTTGCAATCTGAAGTAAAAAATAACGTTCCAATATTATCTCCCTTTATTGAAAAATACCAAGAGTTAAGAAAAAGAAAGGTTTCTGATGAACAATTAGGAGAAGCTATTGTTGAGAAATCTTTGCATGTCATTCCGAAAGTTTTGTTTGTATACATGCCTTTGTTTGCTTTCTTCTTATGGATTTTTTACAACAAAAAGAAATGGTGGTATTTTGATCACGGAATTTTTACACTGCATTATTTTACGGTAATTCTTTTATCTATTTTAGTTTATTTTCTTTTGAATAAACTTTCAGATTATATTGATAGTAATGCTGTATCAGCCATAATAGCTTTAATTAATACATTGATTGTTTTATATCTTATTGTTTACTTTTTCCTTGCGTTGAAAAAACTCTATAACCAAGGATTTATCATTACAACAATTAAAGGTGCTATACTTTTAGGAATTAATACGTTTATTTTCTCAATAATCGTTATTGGAATTATTTTGTATTCATTTCTTCATGCTTGACAAAGATTCCTCGATCCATCGGAATGACAAATTCAAAAAAATAACATAAAAAAAGCCTCGCATTTGCGAGGCTTTCTAACTTCTAATATCTAGATTCTAATTTCTATTTATTACGGTATTCGTTCCAAGTTTTGATTTTTAAATCATCCATTGTTAAGGTTGTAAATGCATTGATGAAAGCCGAAGCTAAACGTGCATTTGTAACCAACGGAATATTGAAATCTACTGCTGTACGACGAATTTGATAATCGTTGTCTAATTCCGCTTTTGTTAAGTTTTTCGGAATGTTGATCACCATATCAATTTTCTTATCATGTAAATAAGACATTACATTTGGCTCTTTTTTATCAGAAGGCCAGTAAACAAGTGTAGAATACACATCATTTTCTGTAAAGAATTTGTGCGTTCCTTCTGTTGCATAAATTTTGTAACCTTTTGCGATTAATTGTTTCGCTGGCTCTAACAAAGCAACTTTAGAAGCAATTGGTCCACCAGAAATTAAAACTGTTTTCTCAGGAATTTCATACCCAACAGATAGCATTGATTTTAATAAAGCTTCTTCCGCTGTATCACCGATACATCCAACTTCTCCTGTCGAAGACATGTCTACTGATAAAACTGGATCTGCTCCTGCTAAACGTGTAAATGAGAACTGAGAAGCTTTCACTCCAACATAATCTAAATCGTAAACGATTTCTGAATGTCCCTTTTCTACTTCTAATCCTAATAAAACTTTTGTTGCTTTTTCGATCATGTTATTTCCAGCAACTTTCGATACGAATGGGAACGAACGAGAAGCACGAATATTAGTTTCGATCACACGAACTGTATTATTTTTTGACAAGAACTGAATGTTCATTGGTCCAGAAATTTCGAAACGTTTTGCAATTTTCGCTGCAACTTTACGCATTTGACGAATTGTTTCGATGTACACTTTTTGTGGTGGATAATACATTGTTGCATCTCCTGAGTGAACTCCCGCAAATTCTACGTGTTCAGAAACTGCGTAATCTACAATTTCTCCGTTTTGACAAACTGCATCCAACTCAATTTCTTTTGCGCCTTGTACGAATTCTGAAACAACAACTGGATAATCAGGAGAAACTTCTTTCGCTAATTTCAAGAAAGCATCTAACTCATGTGTATTCGAAACTACATTCATCGCAGCTCCAGATAAGACATAAGAAGGACGAATCAATACTGGGAAATTAACTTCTTCCACAAATTTGTGAATCGCTTCTAAAGAAGAAAGCTCTTTCCAACGTGGTTGATCGATTCCTAATTCATCTAATATTTCTGAGAATTTGTGACGATTTTCTGCATCATCAATTCTTAAAGGAGAAGTTCCTAAAATATTTATTGATTGATCGTACAATTTCATCGCTAAATTATTCGGAATTTGACCTCCTGTCGAAATAATTGTTCCTTCAGGTTGTTCAAAATCTAAAATATCCATTACACGTTCAAAAGACAATTCTTCGAAGTATAAACGATCTGACTCATCATAATCTGTCGAAACCGTTTCTGGATTATAGTTAATGATAATTGTTTTGTAACCATTTTTTGATGCTGTATGCGCTGCATTTACAGAACACCAGTCAAACTCTACAGACGAACCAATACGATAAACTCCAGATCCTAAAATACAAACTGCTTTCTCAGTTTCTGGCTCCAAATCATTTTCAGTTCCGTGATAGGTTACATATAAATAATTTGTTTGTGCAGGGAATTCTGCTGCTAACGTATCAATTTGTTTTACAACAGGTTTAATTCCGAAGTTTTTACGTAATTCACGAACTGTTAATTCGTTTCTGTGTATGTTTTGATCTCCTTTTACTAAAACTGCAATTTGTTGATCCGAGAATCCTAATAATTTTGCACGTTTTACTAAATCTGCTTCAACTTGTTCAAATCTTTCTAACGCTTCAAATTCTTTTGATACATTAAAAATTCTTTCTAAACGTTGTAAAAACCATAAATCGATTTTTGTTAAATCGTGAATTTTTTCAATCGAATATCCCGCTTTGAAAGCTTCAGTAATCGCATATAAACGCTCGTCATTTGGCTCAGCTAACCACGTATCCAAAGATTCACCTTCTGGAATTTTGAATCCATTTGCTACGAAACCTCTATGTCCGATGTCTAACATACGAACTCCTTTCTGAATTGCTTCCTCGAAAGAACGTCCAACTGCCATTACTTCTCCAACAGATTTCATTGCAGAACCAATGTTACGACGAACTCCGTAGAATTTATTTAAATCCCAACGAGGCAATTTCACCACACAATAATCTAACGCTGGCTCGAACATCGCAGATGTCGTTTGCGTTACACTATTTTTCAACTCATCTAAAGAATAACCTAATGCCAATTTAGCAGCCACGAAAGCTAAAGGATAACCTGTTGCTTTTGACGCCAAAGCTGACGAACGAGATAAACGAGCGTTCACCTCAATTACACGATATTCCTCAGAAACTGTGTCGAAAGCATACTGAATGTTACATTCTCCAACTACACCAAGATGGCGAATTGTGCGAATGGCAACTTCACGTAATTTATGATATTCTGAATTTGATAAAGTTTGAGAAGGTGCAATAACGATTGACTCTCCAGTATGAACTCCAATCGGATCGAAGTTCTCCATGTTACAAACTGTGATACAGTTATCGTAAGAATCACGAACTACTTCGTACTCAATTTCTTTCCATCCTTTTAATGACTCTTCCACTAAAACTTGAGAAGAATAATTGAATGCTTTTTCAACTAAATCTAATAATTCTTCTTCGTTATTTGCGAAACCAGAACCTAAACCTCCTAAAGCGTACGCCGCACGAATGATTAATGGGAAACCGATGCGTTTACCAGCTGCCATTGCGTCTTCTACAGTTTCTACTGCTTCTGAACGAGCAGTTAAAACACCAATTTGGTCTAATTTTTCGATGAAAATATCACGATCTTCCGTTGCTTCAATTACTGGAATTTGAGTTCCTAAAACCTCAACACCATATTTCTCGAATATATTTTCTTTATTTAATTCAACCGCACAGTTTAAAGCTGTTTGTCCTCCAAAGGCAACTAAAACTCCGTCTGGTTTTTCTTTTTTAATGACTTCTTCCACAAAGTAAGGCGTTACAGGTAAGAAGTAAACTTCGTCTGCAATTCCTTCAGAAGTTTGAACAGTTGCAATATTTGGATTAATTAAAACTGTTTTAATTCCTTCTTCTTTTAACGCTTTTAACGCTTGCGAACCAGAATAATCAAACTCACCAGCTTGACCAATTTTTAATGCTCCTGATCCTAATACTAATACTTTTTTAATATCTTTTTTTAACATCGTGATTCTGATTATGCGTTAGCGTTTTTATATTTTTTTACTTCTTCGATGAATTCATCAAATAAATATTCTGTATCAACTGGTCCTCCCATTGCTTCTGGGTGGAATTGAACTGTAAAGATTGGTTTTGATTCGTGACGAATTCCTTCACACGTTCCATCATTTAAGTTCGTAAAGAATGTTTTAAATCCTTCTGGTAATTTAGAATCATCTACTGCGAAACCGTGGTTTTGAGATGTAATAAAACATCTTTTTGTTCCAACTAATTGTACAGGTTGATTATGTGAACGGTGTCCGTATTTTAATTTGAAAGTAGATGCTCCAGCAGCTAAACTAACCAATTGATTTCCTAAACAAATTCCGAAAATTGGTTTATCTCCTTTCAAAGATTCTTTGATATTATTAATTGTAGGAATACATAAAGCTGGATCACCAGGTCCGTTTGAGATGAATAATCCATCGTATTCTAATGTAGAGTAATCGTAATCCCATGGCACACGAATTACTTCAACTCCTCGATTAGTGAAACAACGGATAATGTTGTTTTTTACTCCACAATCAATCAAAACAATTTTGACATCAGCACCTTCGTTGTAACGAATCACTTCTTTACAAGAAACTTGATCTACTAAATTATCTTCGTTCGGATCGTAATATGCGACATCTGTATCAGCTACAATTTTTCCTAAAGTAGAACCTTGCTCACGTAATTTTTTTGTAATCATACGTGTATCTACGCCATAAATACCAGGAATGTTTTGACTTTCTAACCAAGCTCCTAATTTTTGAATAGCGTTCCAATGCGAATAATCATCAGCATAATAAGAAACAACCAATCCAGTTACTTGAATTTGGTTCGATTCCATCCAAGCTTCAATTTCATTAATCATTGCTTTATCATCTGGAACACCATAGTTTCCGATCATTGGAGCTGTCATCACCATAATCTGCCCTTTGTAAGAAGGGTCAGTCAAACTTTCATTATATCCAACCAAAGCTGTGTTGAATACTACTTCTCCTGCGGCAGAAGTATACGCACCGAAAGATTTTCCTTCGATTTCTAATCCGTCTTGGAATACTAATTTTACTGTCTTATCCATTGATGATAATGTTAATTTCAGTTTCTAAAGCTGATATGAATTTATCTATGTATTGTTTTGTTACTGTTAAAGGTGGCAATAAACGAATAACGTTTGTACCAGCGTAGCCTACAAAAATATTGTGTTTTGTAACTAAGTTGTTTTTTAATTCGCCGATTGGGAAATCAAACTCGATACCAATCATTGATCCTCGACCACGAACTTCTTTAATTTTTGGAAATTTATTTAATTGGATTCCAATATATTCTCCAATTTCTTTTGCATTTTCGATTAAGTTTTCTTGCTCAATCACATCTAAAACCGCGACTGCAGCAGCACAAGCTAAATGATTTCCTCCGAAAGTTGTTCCTAATAATCCATAAGAAGCTTTAAATTCTGGAGAGATTAAAACTCCACCGATTGGAAATCCGTTCCCCATTCCTTTTGCCATCGTAATCAAATCTGCTTTGATACATGAATGTTGATGCGCAAAGAATTTCCCAGATCGTCCATAACCACATTGAATTTCATCTGCAATTAAAACCACTCCATTTTCTGTACAAACTTTTCTTAATTCTTGTACAAACTCGTCAGAAGGTAAAATGATTCCTCCAACTCCTTGAATTGGTTCGTAAATTACCGCTGCAACATCTCCTCCAGCAATTACTTCTTTCACTTCATCAATGTTATATTCTACGAAAGATACTTTGTGATGAGAATTAAATGGAGCTACAATTTTTGGATTATCTGTTAGCGCAACTGTTCCTGAAGTTCGTCCATGAAACGCATCTTTGAACGCAATTACACGGTCTTTTCCTGTGTGAAAAGAGGCTAGTTTTACTGCATTTTCATTAGCTTCTGCTCCAGAGTTAATCAAGAATAAAGTATAATCTTCGTAACCTGATGCTTTACCTAATTTTTCTGCCAATTCTTGTTGAATCGGAATATTTACTGAGTTTGAATAAAACCCGATATTATTAATTTGTTCTCTTAATTTCTCAACATAATATGGATGCGAGTGACCGATAGAAATCACTGCGTGACCTCCATAAAGGTCCAAATATTCTTTTCCGTTTTCGTCCCAAAGAATACAATCTTTAGCTTTAACCGGAGTTACATTCATTAATGGATATACGTCAAATAGTTTCATTTTCTTTTAAGTTTTACGTTTAACGGTTTACGCTAAACGATTATTAATTGTTTTAATAAAAGCTAATAACATCGCTTTTACTTTTTCAACTTTATATTCAAGTTCTTTAAATATTTCTCCTGTTATCAATTTCAAATCTTTTGATAGAATCAATAAATAAAGCGTTTCATTTGTAGAACCTAAAGAGATATGAAGGAATCGTAAAAAATCTTTATCCGAATTTCTACCACAACCTTCTGCTATATTATTCGGGATAGATACACAAGCTCTTCTTAATTGAGAGGTTAGATTAAACATCTCATATTGAGGATATTCAGAAGTTATTTCATAAACTTTCAAAGCAAGTTGATGAGATTCATTCCAAACTTTTATGTTCCTAAAATCTTGCATATCGTTTACCGTTAAGCTTTCAGCCTTAAGCCTTCTAAAACGCCACAGTTTTAAGATTAAGTCCTAAGTTTTCTTCCCAACCGAACATCAAGTTCATGTTTTCTACGGCTTGTCCAGAAGCTCCTTTTGTTAGATTATCGATGATAGAAGTGATTAACAATACATCGTCTTGTTTCTGGATATGTAAAAAACATTTGTTGGTATTTACGACTTGTTTCAATGCAATTGGTGCGTCAGAAACATGTGTAAAAGGTTCGTTTTTGTAATATTCGTTGAAGATATTTTTTGCTTCTTCTTCTGATAAATCAGATTTTAAATAAACACCTGCTAAAATTCCGCGCGCAAAATCTCCTCGCATTGGTAAGAAATATACTTTGTTATTGAAATCTTTTTCTAATTGATTCAATGTTTGGTAAATTTCTCCTTCGTGTTGATGCGTAAATTCTTTGTAGAAAGAAACGTTATTGTTTCGCCAACTAAAGTGCGTAGAAGCTGATAAACTTTGTCCAGCACCTGTAGAACCCGTTACAGCATTGATATGAATATCATTTTTGATTTCATTTTTCGCTGCCAATGGTAACAATGCTAATTGAATAGCTGTTGCAAAACAACCTGGATTTGCAATATTTTGAGCTGTTTTGATTGCTTCGCGATCTAATTCTGGTAAACCGTAAACAAACGTTCTATCTTCGAAAATGTGGTTCTCATTTAATCGAAAATCGTTGCTCAAATCAATAATTTTTGTGTTGGCTGAGTATTTATTATTCTTTAAAAACTCTGCCGATTTTCCGTGACCAAGGCATAAAAAAACGACATCAGCATTTTCGTCTATTTTATCCGAAAATACGATGTCAGTTTCTCCAAACAAATCGTCGTGCACTTTGGTAACGGGGTTGCCTGCATTTGATGTACTGTACACAGACGAAATATTAACCATCGGGTGATGTATCAATATTCTTAGCAGTTCGCCTGCTGTGTAGCCAGCACCTCCTACAATGCTTACGTTAATTTTGTTTGTCATTTGTTATGTTTTGCGCGTGTTTTTTTAAGGTATAATACCTCTACTATATTTCTAAAATAAAGTGGACTCGTTGGAATCCACTTTAAAGAATCAATTAATCGAAACTATGAACAATCTTTAATTGATTACCAAATATTTTGATGAAACCTCTTGCATCTCTACTATCCCAAGCTTCGTTTTCTTCTCCATAAGTAGCGACTTTAGATTGCATCATATCATAAGGCGATTCGATTCCAATCATTGAGAAATGATAAGGATTTAATTGTACTTTCACTTTTCCTGTTACATGATTTTGAGAAGATTCTAAGAATGCTTCGATATCACGCATTACTGGATCCAAGTATTGTGCTTCGTGCAATAAAGTTCCGTACCAGTTTGATAACGAATCTTTGTGCAACAATTGCCATCTTGTAAGTGTATGTTTTTCTAATAAGTGGTGTGCTTTGATTAATAAATAAGCTGCTGGCGCTTCGAAACCTACACGTCCTTTGATACCTAAAATTGTATCTCCTACGTGGATGTCGCGACCAATTGCATATTCACCACCGATTTCGTTTAATTTTTGAATTAATGCAACTGGAGATAATTTTTCTCCATCTAAACCTACTGGAATACCTTTTTCAAATTCAATTTCGATAACAGATGGTTCTGTTCTTGATAATTGTGTTGGATAAGCTTCTTCTGGCAACGCTTGGTTAGATGTTAATGTTTCTACTCCACCAACAGATGTTCCCCAAATTCCTCTGTTAATAGAGTATTTAGCTTTTTCCCAACTATAGTTTACACCATTTGCTTGTAAATATTCTACCTCTTGTTGACGAGATAATTTTTCGTCGCGAATTGGTGTGATGATTTTAGATTGTGGTGAGATAACTGCAAAAGCAACATCAAAACGAATTTGATCATTTCCTGCTCCTGTAGATCCATGTACAATGTATTCTGCATCTACATCTTTTGCATACTGAGCAATTGCAATTGACTGAAACATACGTTCTGCACTTACTGATAATGGGTAAGTGTTATTTTTCAAGATGTTTCCGTAGATTAAGTAGCGAACACAATCGTTGTAATATTTGTCTGTAATATCAATTGTAACGTGTTTAGAAGATCCTAATTCGTAGGCACGTTCTTCGATATCTTTTAACTCTTCTGCCGAAAATCCACCAGTATTTACAATTACTGTATGCACTTCCATTCCTTGATCTTTTGTTAAGTTAACCAAACAGTACGATGTATCTAAACCTCCACTGTAAGCTAAAACTGCTTTGTTGCTCATTGTTTGTTTATTTGTTTATATTGGGAATAATTCTTCTTAATTCATTGGTAACCTCTTCTCGGCTACTCTCTTCTTTCATTACGATTAATACCGTATCGTCTCCAGCAATTGTTCCAATTATTGTATTGAAATGTGTGTTGTCAATCTCAAAAGCAATTCTGTTTGCATAACCTGGTTTTGTTTTGATAACTCCCAAATTTTTAGAGAAAATCAAACTTGCATTTTCGTTATGTGTAACGGTTGCCGTTGGAACATCACTTTCTGTAAGGCGATAGATGTATTGTCCCGAACTATTAGGAACTTTTGAAACTTTCAATTCGCGCAAATCTCTCGATAAAGTGGCTTGAGTAACTGTGATATCTAAATCGATTAATTTTTTTAATAATTCGTCTTGATTACTTATTTCTTGATCTGTTATTAAATCTTTTATAATCTGGAATCTGTATTTTTTATTACTCATTTTGAATATTTATTCGGAATTTCATGCAAATATACTCATTTTAGACAAAAAAAAACCTTAGTTCGTATATTTATTCATCTTCTTTTTTTGATTGATTTTCTAATGCGCGCTTAGCGTACTCGTCATCAAGGTTATCATAAACCAATCCTGTACAAATACAACGCTCGCGATCATTTTCAATCAAGATGTGATAGTTTTTACAACTTTTACATCCATTCCAAAATTCATCAGATTGTGTTAATTCCGAAAATGTTACTGGCTTGTATCCTAATTTTGTGTTCATACGCATTACAGCTAAAGAAGTTGTAATACTAAAGATTTTTGATTTCGGGAATTTTGTACGTGACAATTCAAAAACAGCGTGTTTTATTTCGCGTCCAATTCCTGAACTCCTTAAATCTGTACGAACAATTAAACCTGAGTTTACGACGAATTTTTCTTCTTCGTACGTTTCTATGTAGCTAAACCCTGCTATTTGATCATCATCATCAAAAGCAATCACAGCATTTCCATTACGCATTTTGCGTTCAAGATAAACTGGATTTCGTTTAGCAATACCCGTTTTTCTCATACGAGCTGATTCTTCGTACCATTCGCACAACAATTCTGTGTACTTGGCATCATCTGCATTTGCTATTCTAACATACATAATTTAAGGGAAAGTCGATTAATAAAGAGGAATTGAGAAAAGATGACCTTTTGTCATCACACTTAAGTAAAATATGAGAAGCAAAAGGTGCGCTTTCATTGCGAAAGCTACTCTCATAATTGAGAAGAACAATTTCAGTAATTTCTTCCATTAATCAACAAGATATTCAGTTATTATACTGAGATGCAAAGTTAAATATTATATTTTTGTATCACCAAAAAAAAGCAAACAAAATTTACATATTTATTAAAATGTTGAAAATTATTAAAATAGGAGGCGGAATTATCGATAACGAGCAAGACTTAGAGCAATTCCTACAAACGTTTTCCGAAATTAAAGAACCAAAAATTTTGGTTCATGGTGGAGGAAAAGGTGCTTCGAAGATGTTAAATCAATTGGGAATCGAGCCTAAAATGATCGAAGGTCGTCGCATCACAGACAAACCAACATTGGATGTTGTGACAGGATTATATGCCGGAAATTTGAACAAATCTATCGTTTCTAAATTGCAAGAATTTGGATGCAATGCATTAGGTTTATCGGGTGCAGATGGTAATGCAATCAAAGGTTCTAAGCGTCCTGTAAAAACTATTGATTATGGTTTTGTTGGAGATTTGAATGATAAAAGCGTCAACAAAGAATTATTTCAATTATTAATTGACAACAATATTACGCCTGTTGTTTGTGCGATTACACATGATGGAAATGGACAATTGTTGAATACTAATGCAGATACTATTGCCTCTACAATTGCGGTTGCTATGTCACAAGAAAATGAAGTAGAATTAAATTTCTGTTTTGATAGAATTGGCGTACTTCGTGATGTAAATGATGACACAACATTGATTCCAAAAATTAACGAAACTTTATATTTGCAGTTAAAAGAAGAAGGTGTAATTTTCGAAGGAATGATTCCAAAATTAGACAATTCATTCAAAGTAATCAATGCGGGTGTAAAAAATGTATGTTTGGTGCACGCGCGCAACATTAACTCAGAGATTAAAACAATTTTATGTTAGAATTAACTGTTCTCAAAAAGAAAGCTGTCGATTTGTTGTGTCAATTAATCGAAACTCAATCTTTTTCGAGCGAAGAAGATAAAACGGCCGATATTATTTTCAAGTTTTTAACTGATCATGGTGCTACGGCTCATCGTCAGAATAACAATGTTTGGAGTATTCATCCAAATTTTGATGAGAACAAAAAAACAATTTTATTAAACTCTCATCACGACACGGTAAAATTTGGTTCTTCTTGGACGTATGATCCATTGAAAGCAACGATAGAAGGCGATAAATTAGTAGGTTTGGGAAGTAACGATGCAGGAGCTTCTGCTGTAAGTTTATTGGCTACTTATATCAATTTCTTGAATGATGATTTACCATTTAATCTGATTGTCGCAATCACAGCTGAAGAAGAAAGTTCAGGACAATTGAATGTTGCAAGTATTTTACCAAATCTACCAAAAATCGATTTGGGAATTATAGGAGAACCTACACAAATGGACATGGCAATTGCAGAACGCGGTTTGGTTGTAATGGATGTTATTGTAAAAGGAAAAACTGGACATGCTGCAAGAAATGAAGGTGTAAATGCTATATACGAAGCAATTGATGTGATGAATTGGTTCAAAACGTATCAATTCGAAAGAGTTTCTGATATGTTAGGACCAGTAAAAATGACGGTTACACAAATTGAAGCAGGAAAGCAACACAATGTTGTGCCAGATGAATGTCGTTTGGTTGTAGATTGTCGCGTGAACGAATTATATTCAAATCAAGAAGTCGTTGATATTATTTCGAGTTGTTTGCCAAAAGCAGAAGTTAAAGCACGTTCGTTGCGTTTAAATTCTTCACGTATTTCAGAAAATCATCCAATTGTACAAAAAGGAATAGAATTAGGTTGTACAACATATGGTTCGCCAACGATGTCAGATCAAGCAATGATGAATTTCGAAACCGTAAAAATGGGACCTGGAGATTCTGCTCGTTCTCACACACCAGACGAATATATTTATTTATCCGAAATAGAACACGGAATTGAACGATATACAAGCTTATTGAAAGGTTTTACGTTTTAAATTAATAATAAACTCTTATAATCAAAAAAGCATCTTCAATTGAATGAAGATGCTTTTTATTTTATCAAATATGATAATTAAAACCTGCGGGGATTTTATTAGAAATATAAATCTGTTCTAAAATTTAAACACAAAAAAAAAGAGGCTAATTAATTTTAGCCTCTTTTTTTATATATGAAATTAAGTCTTACTCAATTTGCATTTTAACTGGAATATTGAAATTCAACTTCGCAGCACGACCATCTTCTGTTTGAGCAGGTTTGATCGTTTTCCCTCTTTTTTGTTGACGTTGTGTAATACGCTCTAAAGCTTTTTTAGCTTCAGGACCTAACTTAGCATCACCCATTGGAGAAATTCCAACGATTCTACCTTCCGTATCAATTTGGAAAGAAAGTTTAGCAGCTACTACACCAGATAAACCTTGACCAGCAGCGTCATTCGCAAAATCTTGCAACTCGTCTTGTAAATCTTGTGATAACTTTTTAGATAAACAGTCTGTTGCAGCTTGTTTACCTTTTGCAGCATCTTTCTCACAACCAGGATATACTGCCATTACAGCCGCTGTACGAGCAGTTACTGTAGATGGAGCAGCAGGCTCTGTACCTTTTCCTGGATTAGGAGTCGCTGGTGTATCTTTTGGTGCTTCTTTTTTAGTATTTACTTCATTAGCACCACCAGTTTGTGTTGTTGATTTTGGACCTTCTCTATCTACTAAACCTAAATCTTTGTCCGCCATTTCTTTTACTTCGACAATAGGCTCTTCTTTTTTAGGCTGAGCTTTAGGTTCTGGCATAACCACTCTAACCTGAGCTGTTTCTTCTTGATATCTTTGTTCTGGCTCTGGCTTTGGTGGTTCTGGTTCAACTACTTCTTCCTCTTTTGGAGGTTCAGGAATATTCAAATCCTCAAGCTGAACGTCTACGACTACATCTTCTGTCTTCTTGCTATCAAACATTCCTGTTGCAGAAGCAATAAGTGCAAAAGCTAAAATCGCAATTACTATAAATCCACGAATGAAAGCTTTCAATAACGTACTCTTCTCAGTCATTCTCATGTCATAAGCACCGTACGCTTTATTTCTACCTTCAAATACTATCTCGTCTAAGGATTTTAGTTTGTTGTTATTTTCTGACATTTTAATTCTTTTAAATTTAACAATTAAACTAATTATTTACCTACTTTTTCGTCGAACACTTTTTGTTCAAAAGGTGCAACAGGTACGATTCCGTAACGAGTAGACTTTGTAATTTCCATTTCATCCAAGATAGTTACTAAATTATCATACGTAGCATCATCCATAGGTTTGATAATTACAGTAAACTTATCCTTATCTGCTCTACCTTGTGCTGCTGTAATAACATCACGAATTTTAGAGTAGTCAGTTTCATTTAAAGTTCCTCCGTTTAATCCTGCCTGATCTTGTTGATGCCAAAATAACTTATTATCCTTTCCAATTAAAATTGATATAGAATTATTCAATTTAATTTCTGGTTTATCAGTTGGATCTAATTTGTCAATTTTTGGTGGCATATTCAAGTTCATTACATTTGGTTTGATCGATGTCGCCGCAAACATAAAGAAAGTAATTAATAAGAAACCTAAATCAACCAAAGGAGCCATATCGACTTTCGTCGAATTCTTTTTGGAACGGACTTTCTTTCCGCCACCGTCATCGTGACTTTCTATTTGTGCCATTTTCTAATTTCTTAATAATTATTCTTGAGATGTAATTAACTGGAACTTATTCATATTTTTCATTTGCAATTGTTGAATCAAATTCTTGAATTGAATATATTCAGATTTTTGATCCCCTTTAATCGCTAAGAAAATATCTGGGTTCACTTCTTTTGCTTCAAATACCCAATCAATTAACTCTTGATTTTTGTTAGGTATCGTATCTAATGGAATACCTGGATGATATGATTGTTGTTTATCAGCAGACTGATTCAAATAATTTCTCATTTCATTCATTGGTACACCAAACTCTACTATGCTTTTGAATGCATTCTTTTCAGCATCTGTAAACTTTACTCCGTACTTATCACCCATTCTTTCTAATGTAGGAATACGATCTTTTTCTTCTAATCCGAATAAGAACTTACCTTCACCATCAATTTTAATGATCATCATGTTTTCAGCAGCCATTTTTTGGTTCGAAACAGATGTTGGTGTTACGACTGGAACAACTTCAGGTTCTCTAAAGTTAGATGTCAAAATAAAGAAAGTTAACAAAAGCCAAGCCATGTCAGACATAGCTGTTAAGTCCATCGAAGGACCTCTTCTTTTTGGTTTTACTCTTGCCATTTTCTCTGTATTATTAATTAATATTCTAAATTGTTTGTTGTTTGATTTTGTCCTTATACTATCCTTCTAAGGCTTCGTCAATTGAATATTAATTGTGAGCAGAGAAAGATTGTTGGATACTCATTCCTACTTCGTCAATTTTGAATGTTAAATCATCAATTTTAGAAGTTAAGAAAGCATACATAATAATAGCGAATGCAGAAGCACCAATACCCATACCTGTATTAATTAAGGCTTCGGCAATACCTACTGATAATTGAGCTGCATCTGGAGATCCTCCTCCTTCACCTAATGCGAAGAATGCTTTAATCATACCGATTACTGTACCCATTAAGGCAATTAACGTACCTACAGAAGCAATTGTAGAGATAATAGTCATGTTTTTCTCTAATGTTGGCATTTCTAATGTAGTCGCTTCTTCTAACGTTTTACCTAATTGAGCTAATTTTTGCTCTTTGTTTAACGTTGTGTCGTTTTCTAAAGCTTTGTAAGTTGTTAAACCTTCTTTAACTACGTTACCTACAGCTCCTTTTTGTTTGTCACATAATTCGATTGCTTTGTTAACTTCATTTTTGTTTAATAAAGCACGAATGTCATTTACAAACTTCTCAGCAGATCCAGTTCCTTTTGCTTTGTTTAAAGCGATAACACGGTCAATTGAGAAAACGATTACCATAAAGAAGAAAGACATTAAGAATGGAATAATCACCCCTCCTTTATGAATAATTCCTAAAAAGTTTAAAGGATTACCTTTTTCTACATCTCCTCCTTCGAAATTACCTTCTGCTCCAAATACAAACTTGAAGATCCCCATTGCGATTGCAATTAAAATGATCATAGTAATCACAGGGTTAAGACCTCCCTTTTTAGTTTTAGCTGGTACTGTTACATTCTTTTCCATTTACTAATTCTTTTAAATATTATGATTTTTATTAATGTGGGTGTAAATTAAGTGAAAATTTTTTAATTCTTCTAAATTTTTTACGTTGTTATCATATTAAATTTTCAATCTACTTGAAATCAATAGAATTTTTTACTGATTTGACAATTAAAAAATAATCAAAACAATATATCTAATATTAAACAATGTATAATTTTATTAAAATCAGCCTTCCCACAAAAAATAACCTATCGCAAATTTATTCAATAATTATACATATTTATATTTTTTTTTAAGAATTAAATTATTATTTTGACTTTTGCACTTCAATAATTATAAATGCTATGAAAGTTTGTATTGCCGAAAAACCTAGTGTTGCTAAAGATATCGCCAAAGTAATTGGTGCGAATCAAAAGCACGATGGATACTATGAAGGAAATGGATTTCAGGTCACTTGGACTTTCGGACACTTGTGTACATTAAAAGAACCGCAAGATTATACACCCGAGTGGAAAAGCTGGGATCTTAATTATTTGCCAATGATTCCGCAAAGTTTCGGAATTAAATTAATTGCAGATAAAGGTGTCTCGAAACAATTTCATATCATCGAAAAATTAGTCACGAACGATCAAGTCGACGAGATTATAAACTGTGGCGATGCTGGACAGGAAGGAGAATTGATACAACGTTGGGTTTTACTTAAAGCGCGTGCTAAAGCGCCAATGAAGCGTTTATGGATTTCTTCGTTGACAGAAGAAGCAATTAAAGAAGGTTTTGATAATTTGAAAGATGGAGAAAAATATTTCAATCTTTTTTCTGCAGGACAAGCGCGTGCAATTGGCGATTGGTTACTAGGAATGAACGCTACACGATTATTTACCAAAAAATTTGCGCCGCCAAAAACAGTTCTTTCTATTGGTCGTGTGCAAACACCTACATTAGCAATGATTGTACAGCGTCAAAAAGAAATCAATGCGTTTATTATTGAGGAATATTGGGAATTGAAAACGATTTTCAAAGAAGTAGAGTTTAATGCGACAATACCTCGTTTAAAATCTGAAGAAAAAGCCAAACAAGGTTTAGATTTCATCAAAAATCGAGAGTTTGAAATCATTGATTTCGATGTAAAAGAGGGTCGTGAAAAAAATCCTCGCCTATTCGATTTAACTGCTTTACAAGTAGAAGCGAATAAAAAATATGCGTTTTCGGCAGAAAATACCTTAAAATATATACAAAGTCTTTACGAGAAAAAATTTGTGACCTATCCTCGTGTTGATACCACTTATCTTTCGGAAGATATTCACCCTAAAGTTCCTGGAATTTTAAATAAATTAACCGCTTATCAAAATTTGATTGCCCCTTTGATGGCACAACCAATTCCGATGTCGAAAGCAGTTTTTGATAATACAAAAGTAACCGATCACCACGCTATTATTCCTACAGAAATCTTTCCACAAGGTTTATCGAACGAAGAAAAACGTATCTATGATTTGGTTGCACGACGTTTTATTGCTGTTTTTTATCCAGAGTGTAAAGTTGCCAACACAACTGTCGAAGGAAAAGTTGAAAATAATGGAAAAGACGGTCAACTTTCTGCTATAAATTTTAAAGCAACGGGAAAACAAATTCTCGAAATGGGTTGGCGCGAAGTCTATGCAAAAGATAAAAAGGAAGACGAAAAAGATGAGGAAAAAATAATGCCGATTTTTGAGATTGGTGAAAAAGGTCCTCACGAACCATTTATTCACAAAGGAAAAACAACTCCACCAAAACATTATACAGAAGCAACTTTATTGCGAGGAATGGAAACTGCTGGACGACAAGTGGATGATGAAGAAATGCGCGAATTGATGAAAGAAAATGGAATTGGTCGACCTTCTACGCGTGCAAATATTATCGAAACCTTGTTTCGTAGAAAATACATAGAAAAGAAAAAACGTAATATTATCGCCACACAAACGGGTATTGATTTAATTGATACCATTCAAGATGAATTATTAAAATCTCCTGAATTGACTGGTGTTTGGGAACGAAAACTTCGTTTGATTGAAAAAGGTGAATACGAATTAGAACAATTTAAGCAAGAATTGATTGAAATGGTTTCGAAACTAACATTTGATGTAAAAAATAGTTACTTCAGACCAATCGCTTCTCATCAGAATTCAGTTCAAATAGCTGAAAAACCTAAAAAGGAACGTAAACCGAAAGAAGAAATTAATCTGGAAGATGCAACTTGTCCAAAATGTAAAACACATAAATTAGTCAAAGGAAAAGCCGCTTATGGTTGTGCAAACTTTGCAGCATGTGGATTCAAAATTCCGTTCGAGTTTATGGGTAAAAAATTAACTGATAAACAAATTTTGGATTTGTTAACCAAACAAAAAACTGGAAAAATGGCTGGCTTAATCAATCCTGAAAATGGAGAAAAAGTTACTGGTAAAGCTATTTTAGGAATGAATTTCGATTTAGAATTTGAAGAAATGTAAAAAAAATAAAGCGAGTTTCGAAATTCGAAACTCGCTAATTATATTTCTCTAACGTTTCTTTCAAAATTGTTTTGACTTTTTCTTTCAATTTTTTAGGTTCGATAATTGTAACTGAACGACTCATAGAAAGAATTTCGCTGATAAAATCTTCGGTCAAAAATAGTTCTAAACCAATTAAAACTTCATCGTTTTTAGTTTCTAAAATTTGTTGGGATTCGTGCAAAGGCAAAGATTCTAAATAGGCCGCTTGTTTTTTGGTCACAGAAAGCACTATTTTTTCTGGTTTTTCTGAACTTGGAACAATAATCCCGAACGAATATTTGTACTTATCATTGTAATTAAACTCGATATTATCATCAATTTTATCTCTAAGAATCAAAACTTTATTCATTCGTTCCAAACCAAAATTTTTGACAATTCCTTTATCATCCGCAATCAAATACCATCGGTTATTGTGCTCTCTAATTGCAATTGGAGAAACTTTACGAATCGTTTCTTTTTCCTCTCCAAATTTTTGATAATGAAATTCAATTTTCTTTTTTCCTTGAATTGCTTGTACAATATCTGGTAAAAATTCGGCGCGTTTTGGCTTTCTTTTTTCCAAATACACAATAGATTCGAGCGAATTTGTCAATTTCAAAGCAGAAAAACTATTAATTTCTTCTAAAGTTTTCAGAAATAAATCAGAGCTATAATCGTCTTGAATAATATAATATCCACGCTGACTGCGACTATACATTATATCAATTCCCAATATATTTCTGATTTCTTGAATATCGCGCTGTAATGTACGTTTAGAGAAATTAAACTCTAATGTATCATCATTAAGTTGAAGCATTTCAAATTCTCTTTCCAAAAAACGCTCTAAATCTTCATAAGAACAATATTTTTGTTGTGATAATTTACGAACAATATTGAAATAACGCGCGATATAACCTTGTTTTGACATTGAATTGGAAGTGTTTGAGCAAACTTAAGTTATCTGTAATTAAAAACAAAAAAAAGTAACATTTCATTACAAAATGTTACTTTTTCTTCATTAATAAAAATGAAATATTCGAAAAAACGGATTCTATTTTTTAGATTTTTTTACTTTTGTTTTTGCATCTTTCGTAGCTGCTTTTACATCTTGTACCGCCGCTTCTATTGTTGTTGTAGCTGAGTCTACCGTAGCTGCCGCTGAATCTACTACTACTTCTGATGTTATTTCAACTGGAGTTGTGCTATCTTCAACTTTCGCTGTTTCGATGAAATTAGAAAGTTTATCAACAATTTCTGCGTTAGAAGTTGGTTCATTCTTCACTTTTACGCTTAAGAAAATTGATGGTGCAGCATTATCTTGAATATAATTTGATTCGTTTTGATAAACTCCGTCATTTTTAACAGCTGTTGAATTTAAGTTTTCTGTTAACTCTTTTGCTACTTTAACTGTTTCGTTAAATGCAACATTTTGTTTAAAAACAACTGCGGCAACTTTATTTGTATTATCATCAGTTTTTTCAAAATTTAATGTCATGATTAACTCAGGTTTTAAACTATCGATGATTGATCTTTTCTCTTCATCTTTTAATCCTTTCGTTAAATCTTTCCATAAAAGAACCTGAACATTTTCTTTATTCAAAGATTCTAACTTTGTTTTAAATTCTGATGCGATATTTGTTCCTGATTCTACAGCGATATTATCTACAATATCTAAAATAACAACTTTTGGAGCATCTTCTACAACTTTGTATGATGATTGCGTTGCTACCGGAATTTCATTTTTTGTAGTAAAAGAGAAAGAAACTAACCCTATTGCTACGATTCCTAATACTTGCGTCAATTTTTTCATAATAAATGTGTTTTGTTTAAAAATGATACTTTTTAAATAGTTAGTACATTATAAAACTTTGCAGACACTGTTCCGAAAAATCTTAATTAATCCTAAGAAATGTTATAATTTTCTTAAATCAGACAATAAATCTATTCTAACGTTGATTAATAGAGAGATTGAAAAAGGAAATAAAAAAACTCAATCTTTCGATTGAGTCATTATATTTATTTACATGCAGCAATAATCTGCACAAAATCATCATATTTTAATGAAGCTCCACCAACAAGACCGCCGTCAATATCTGGTTGAGCAAAAATTTCGTCCGCATTCTGTGCATTTACACTTCCTCCGTATAAAATACTTGTATCATTCGCTACTTCAACTCCAAATTCATCATTCAAAACTTTACGAATAAATGCATGAATTTCTTGCGCTTGCTCTGGTGTAGCTGTTTTTCCAGTTCCAATTGCCCAAACTGGTTCGTAAGCAATAATCAAACGAGAAAGATCTTCTGGTTTTTGTGCAACTAAAGCGTCTAACAATTGAGTTTTTACAACATCAAAATGTTTCTCTGCTTCACGTTCCTCCAATTTTTCTCCAACACAAAGAATTGGATTAATTTGATATTTAAAAGCTTGTTTCAATTTTTCAGCAATCACAATATCCGTTTCTCCTTGGTATTCTCTACGCTCAGAATGTCCAATTATAGCGAAATCTAATCCGATACTATCCAATTGTTCTGCAGAAATATCTCCTGTATAGGCTCCTTTCTCGTGAGCAGAAATATCTTGCGAAGAAATCTTAACATATTGTTCATCTACAGCTTCTAACAATGTTTGTAAATAAATAGAAGAAGGCGCAATAATAACTTGTGCAATTGGATGATTATCTGCCACCCAAGCATTAAGGTTTGTTGCTAAATGAATCGCTTCTTCATAATTTAAGTTCATTTTCCAGTTTCCTGCTACTATTCTATCACGCATAAAAAAGTGTATTTTATTTGATTTTGGTTTTAATATTTACTGCAAGATAATTATTTATCGTGAAATTATTACTGATTTATTTTATGCGAACGCGAGGATCTAAAATTCCGTAAAGAATATCGACCAAAATATTAATCACAATAAACATCACAGCAATCACTAAGACAGCTCCCATCACAATTGGTAAATCTAATGTATTCAATGCATTTACGATTTCTTTTCCTAAACCATTCCAACCAAAAACAAATTCCACAAAAACCGATCCTGCCAACATCGACGCAAACCAACCTGAAATTGCTGTAATTACAGGATTTAAAGCATTTCGTAATGCATGTTTTGTAATCACCGTTTTTCTAGAAAGTCCTTTTGCAAAAGCTGTTCGGATATAATCTTGGTTCAAAACTTCTAACAACGAATTTCGTGTTAATTGCGTAAAAACCGCTAACGGACGCGAACCTAATGTAATTGCTGGAAGAATTAAATTTTTCAACATCAAATGTTTTCCTTCTCCCAAATCATCCACTTCATATAGACTTCCAATCATATTCAGCCCTGTAATATCATGCATTAAAAAAGCAAAAATATAGGCAATGATAATTGCCGAAAAGAAAGACGGAATACTCATACCAAAGCTTGTTACGACCAACAAAACTCTGTCAATCCATGTATCTTTCATCAAAGCAGAAACAATTCCCAACACAACACCAATTATCGTTGCAATAATAATGGCTGCAATTGCCAAAACCATTGTATTTGGTAAAGTTTCTCCAATAATTGTACTGACGCTTTTTCCTTGTTTTTGAAAAGATTCACGCAAATAAGGCGTTTTCAAAACCATTTCATTTGTTCCGAAATCTATCAATTTTGTGTAATTGTATTTATCAGAACTTAATGAAGTATATGTTGTATTGTTTTCGTCAATATTATGAAAAGAAATCGGTGACAAATCATTAATATAAAAAGCATATTGTTTCCACAAAGGTTGATCTAAACCTAAGTTTTTTCTAATTTGAGCTAATTGTTCAGGATCTTCTTTTTGATCGAGCATCATACGTGCAGGATCACCAGGAAGAACCGAAAACAATAGAAAAACTACAGTCACTACACCAAAAAGCGTTAGAAATCCGTAGAAAATTTTATTTAAAATATAATTAATCACTTTTTAAAATAATTCTTCTAATTGATTAATTGAAGGAAAATCGTTGTCATGATATTTCGCTTTTACCGTTCCTTTTTCTAAAATCATCACTCCTGGATTAGAGCGAATAATTGTTTTCATCGTTGTTTGATCCATAAAACAATTCTCCAATTCTAAACCTTTAATTGGATTATTCGAAACCGCTGTCACAACAAAACCTTTTGCTTTCGCTTCTTTTCCTAGAGTATTTAATTTCGCAATTTGTTTCTCGTTTACTTTTTCAACAAAAGGAATGACAAAAACGATCGCTTTCGGCGCATTCAAAATTTCAGAAGTTTTATCAACACCATTGCAATCAAAATTAAAATCGTGAATTGGTGGTTCGTACCCTTTTTTCTCCACAATTGTACGCGTTTTATCCGCTTCAATCACCCAAGGCGTTCCGTGTTTGTACCACTTATCATCTGCAATATATTGCGAATCATCAATTTCAACCACTTTTCCATCTACACTATTTTTCATGGTGTAAATCGTTTTATATGTTGTTGGTTTTAAACCTAATTCTTGCGGAGATTTCATTCCTTCAATCAAATTTTTTCCAACTGCATAAGGTCTAAAATCGATGATTGGTAAATGATTAATTCCGATATAAGCAATAATTGCAGAACCTAAAATTGTAACAAAATTGATTACATAATTCGCTTTTTCAACGAATAAAGGTTTAATATATTTTTGACCAATCACTAAAATAATTATCAACACCAAAAGCACAACATCTTTGTAAAATGATGTCCAAGGTTCTAGTTTTAGCGCATCACCAAAACACCCACAATCGGTTACTTTATTGAAATAAGCTGAATAAAATGTTAAAAATGTGAAGAAAATAATCGTTAACAATAAAGCTATTGTTGTAAATCTTTTCCAAACGCCAAGCAATAATAAAACGCCTAAAACAATTTCAAAAATGGAGAAAAATGTTGCCAAAGGCAAACTCAAACCTTCTAAAAATGGAATATTAAGAACTGTTGGCGAAAAATATTCTTCTAATTTGAAACTTAATCCAATTGGATCAACATTTTTTACAAATCCAGAAATTATAAAAATGACACCAACTATAATTCGGGCAAATTGAACTAAATATTTCATGAAGCTTTCTTTTCGTTAATTAAAATCATTGCGAAAATCGAATAATTAATCATATCCAAATAATTTGCATCTAAACCTTCAGACACAATTGTTTTTCCTTTATTATCTTCGATACTTTTTGTGCGCAAAACTTTCTGATAAATTAAATCTGTGATGGAGCTAACACGCATATCTCGCCAAGCTTCACCGTAATCATGATTTTTTTTCATCATCAAATCATGCGCAATTGTCGCATATTTATCATAAAAATCGATAGCTTGTTCGTCCGTTAAATCAGGCTGATCTGCGAAACCAAGTTCCAACTGAATCAATGCCATAATCGAATAATTAACGATCGCCACAAATTCTCCTTCTTCGTCTTCATCAACCAAACGCTCCGTCGCTTCTTGCAACGTACGAATGCGGTTTACCTTGATAAAAATTTGATCGGTCAACGATGGCAAACGCAATACACGCCAAGCCGGACCATAATCTTGTAATTTTTTTGTATATAAATCTCGACAAACAGAGATGATTTCTTTAAATTGAATTGAGGTATTTTTCATAATTTCGTTTCGATTTCAAAAATAATTGAAATTGCTTAAAGAACTTCTAAGATATGACAATTAATTGTAATGGTCGTTTGATTGATTTGAACGAGCCTAAAATTATGGGAATTTTGAATACAACGCCAAACTCTTTTTATGATGGTGGTAGTAATCAATCGATGAATTTGATTTTAGAAAAAGTTGAAAAACATTTGTCCGAAGGTGCTGATATGATTGATATTGGTGGTTATTCTACAAAACCTGGAGCAGAAAATATTTCGGAGCAAGAAGAAATTGATAGAACTGCACCAATTATCGAAAAAATTATTGAAGAATATCCAGAATTGATTATTTCGATTGATACTTTTCGAGGAAATGTGGCACGCGAAGCTGTAAAAGCTGGCGCTGCTATTATAAATGATGTTTCGGGTTGGGAATTGGACGAAAACATGTTTGATGCAATAAAAGAACTTCGAGTTCCGTACATTTTGATGCACATGAAAGGAACACCGAAAACGATGCAAAATAATCCTGAATATGCAGATATTACGCTGGAAGTAAACGAATATTTTTCGCAGAAAATTGCTCAATTAAAAGCTGCAAAAGTAAATGATATTATTTTGGACCCTGGTTTTGGATTTGCAAAAACATTGGATCATAATTACGAATTATTCAGTAAAATGGAAGCTTTAGGTTTTGAAGGTTTTCCTTTATTAGTCGGAATTTCGCGAAAATCGATGATTTATAATTTGTTCGAAACAACTCCGCAAGAAGCTTTAAACGGAACTTCTGTACTAAATATGGTTGCGTTACAAAAAGGTGCAAAAATTTTGCGTGTTCACGATGTAAAAGAAGCAAAAGAAACCTTACAAATTTTTCAGAAATTGAATCAAATATAAAATAAAAGCCACTAAAAAGGCTTTTATTTTATATTTCTGCGAGCATCCCAAATACTCAAAATAATTAATTCAGCATCAGTAAATTCATACAATAACAAATATTCTCTGATAAGTTTTACTCTCACATTATCAATATTTGTTCGTCGACCAATTGTAGGATTTTCGCGCAAAACTTCTAATGTTTGAAGAATTAGATAATTTAATTTGATACTAAATCTCTTTGATTTATTTCTTAAAATCCAATATTCTAAGATTTCTTTTCGTTCAAGATTCGCTGTTTTTGTCCAAATTATTTTTCGTTTAGCCATTTTTCAATTTCTTGATTGGCTACTTTTTCACTAATTATAGATGAATTTTTATACTCATCTTTAGCTTCTTCAACTCGAACAATTTGTTCGTCAGTTAAAGTATAAATTCCACTTTCAGATTCAAAATCAAGTAAATTATTTATTTGCTCAATACTATTTTTATCATCCAGTTTTTTTATCTTTTCTATTGTCAACTTTTTTAACTCTTCTGTATTCATAATGAGAGATTTAATTTAAAGTTAATCAATTTTAATCAATGATTTTACTATTTGGAAAGAAAACTTTAAATGTATCAACAATGTTAATGTCCGATGTCAAAATTTGCCAATGCGAATCTTTCACAAATTCAAACACGACTTCATTATCATATAAATTTTCATCCTCAATATTTACATGCAAATTATTTTCTTTTCGATCTCCAATAATCAACGCTTCCGTTACATGTTCCATTTTGTAACATAAACTTTCTAACTGATCATATTCCACAAAAATTCCGTCTTGTTGATCAATGACTTCTTGCAATTCGAAAACCGAATATTCGTCCGTTTCACTTTCGCCATCAACCCAAAGAATTTTCCAAAAATAATCTTGTATATCTTTTATAGGAGCAATCACCTCTTCCATTCGTTGAATTTGGTTTTCGTCTTCTCCGTAAATTTCTATTTTATAAGTTTCCATATCTTGTGCAAAATTAAAAAAGTAACTTCAAATGGAAGTTACTTTTTTAATTATTTATGCTTTTTCTAACTCATGTTTCACACGTTTTTCAGATTTGATATCCATAATCTGAATCGATTCTTTACTAAAAATTTTGAACGAATGTTCATGTTTTTCTAATAGAAAATCATAAGGTCCTTTTGGCGCAATTAATTTCACTAAAACTGGTGCAGTTTCTAACGAGATAAACACAAGAACTATAAAAATAGCTGCAGTTCCTAAAATTGGATTATTAACTGACAATTCGTCTAAAGCCTGCATACGTGCAGCAAAACCATTGTAATTCTCTTCGGTTGGTTTAGCCGCATCAATTTCTTTTTCTTTTGCAACATTCAATCGATCTAATTCTTTATTAATTTCAGCCAAACGAGGCGCAGATTGTTGAATATAAGTTTCGATTTCGGCAGCTTTTTGTTTTTTCAATTCTGCTTTTCGTTTCGCATTTGGTCCATAACCTTCGCGTCCAGTTGTTGTTTCAGTTTGTGTACCAACAACTTCTTTTTCCAACTCGGTAGAAGCTGAATTATACTCATTTCTTAATTTATCAATTTCTGCATAAATTTCTTTTCGTTCATTCGAAAAAGGCGTTCCCAATTCAGCATAACGCGCATCAATTCCTTTTTGTAATTCCGTTTTATTTCGATTGACAATAATATTTAATTGCTTGTTAATTTCTTTCTCGAAAATTTTTAATTCTAACGGTTTCGAAATCACAATACCTAATAAAATTGCAACCAAAATACGTGGCAAAGCAATAAAAAACTGACGAAAAAATCCACCTGACTTTTTCATTGATGTGACAATATATCGGTCAAGATTAAAAATCATTAATCCCCACAACAAACCAAAACCTGTTGCTGCATATATATTATCAAAAACAGTATTCAGCGCATATCCAGCAGACAAAGCCGCCAAAATTCCTGTAAATAATATGACACCTCCAATACCAACATGTTTGTTGATATCTGTTGGTGTTTTTTTCAAGAGTTCAAGACTACTCCCTGAACAGATGATTAAAAATTTCTGTAGTCCATTCATTTTGCAAATATAGTACTTTGTATAACATATTATTAAATATCGTGCCAAAAAAAGCTGACAATCAAATTGTCAGCTTATATTTTCAAAAAATTTACTTAAACAAAATTAAGCTTGTTTTTCGATTTTAATTCTCCATCCATAAGGATCTTCTGCTAATCCGTATTGAATATCTTTTAATTTCTTTTTCAATTGTAATGCAAAAGAATCTTCTTCAGCTAAAGTTGGTAATTGAGCACGCTCTTCACCAAATCCAACTGCATCGTATTGTGTAATTACAACAGCAGTTCCACATCCAAATACTTCTTTTAATTCTCCTGATTTGTAAGCATCATACAATTCTTGTACTTCTACAGGACGTACTTCTACTTCATATCCACTATCTTTTGCTAAAGTTAAAACAGAATCACGTGTTACTCCGTTCAAAATACGCTCAGACGTTGGCGCTGTTAAAATTTTATTTCCGATACGTACCATCACATTCATTGTTCCTGCTTCTTCAATGTATTTATGCTCGATAGAATCTGTCCAAATTACTTGATCATAACCATCTTTTTGAGCTTCAGAAGTTGGAAAGAAAGATCCTGCGTAGTTTCCTCCACATTTTGCAAAACCAACACCTCCCTGAGCTGAACGACTATAATAATCAGCAATTTTTACTGATAAAGGTTTGTCGTAATAATTAGGAGCATAAGCTAATAAAATTGCAAAAATATATTCGTTAGATGCTCTTGCAGAAACCGCTTCTTCTGTTGCGAACATTACTGGACGAATATATAATGACGTTCCGTAATCTTTTGGTACCCATTGACGATCGATATCAATAATCGCTTCTAAACCATCAATAAAAATTTCTTTCGGAATTTGAGGCATATTAAGACGTGCCGCAGATAAATTAAAACGCTCGAAGTTTTTCTCTGGACAGAAAATAAATACTTCTTCGTTATCATTTTTGTAGGCTTTCATTCCTTCAAAAATTGTTTGACCATAATGGAAAGACATCGCTGCTGGCGTCATTGAAATTGGTCCGTAAGGAACAATTTTTGGCTCATCCCATTTACCATCTTTGTAATGTGCGATCAACATATGGTCTGTAAACTCTTTACCAAAAACAGTAGAGTTGAAAACTGAATCGTTAAATTTTGATTCAGCAATTTTTTCTATAATCATTTTACGATATATTTTGTTTGTGCTTATCAAAGGTACATTTTATTTGCACTTTTTCATAATAAAAATCATAACTTTCGACGATGAAAAGAATTATTCAAGAAACGGAAGATGGTTCAAAAACTATCTATATTGAAGATTGGGATGAATCTTATCATTCTAAACATGGTGCTGTACAAGAGGCTTTTCATGTATTTATACAAAATGGATTTCATCATTTTACAGAAACAAAAAATCCTATAAAAATTATCGAAATTGGATTAGGTACAGGACTTAATTCTTTCGTTACTTTGATGGAAGCTGAAAAACATAAAATTCCGGTGCAATATGTTGGAATAGAAAAATTTCCGGTTTCTGATGAAGAATTTGAATTAATGAATTATTTTGAAAATGTTTTCAAACTTTATCCGGAATTTGAACATCGAAAAGAAGAATTTTTAAATTATTATCAACAATTATTTCATTCGAATTGGGAAAATTGGCATAAAATTTCTGCGTATTTTGAAATTAAAAAAGTAGAAGAAGATTTTTTCAATCTGAAAAATATCAACGAAAATAATTTTGATTTGGTTTATTTTGATGCATTTGGTTCTCGGGTTCAACCAGAATTATGGGAAAAAGAATTGTTAGAAATTGTTGATTCTTTAACTAAAAAATCTGCCATTTTTACCACTTATGCAGCGAAAGGAACCATAAAAAGAGGATTGAAAGATTTGGGCTATATTGTACAAAAACGTCCTGGACCTCCAGGAAAACGTGAAATGATGGTTGGTCTAAAAGACTTTCCATTTGATAAATAATCTCCTTTATCATTAATTATAAAAATCGTAAATTTGCACCTGAAAACAATTTGATGTTTTCTACATTTTTTTATGACAAATTATATCGAATATAAATTTAAAGTTGCGGAAGTAGAGCCTTTTAATGAAATTATTATTGCAATGATTTCTGAATTACCTTTTGAAAGTTTTGTTGAAAACGGAGAAGGTTTTGATGCTTACATGCCAAAAACTGACGAAAATATTGACCAAGTAAAAGAAGTAATTGACTCTATTGAGAATATTGATTTTTCTTATACGCGTCAAGAAATTGAACAACAAAATTGGAATGCAACTTGGGAAGAAAATTTCACACCAATTTTAGTGAACGACCAATGTTTAATTCGTGCAGAATTTCACGAAACAGTTGAAAATATTCCGTACGAAATTATCATTCAACCAAAAATGTCTTTTGGGACTGGACACCACTCTACAACACACTTGATGGTAGAATATATCTTGGAAACTGAATTTACAGGAAAAGATATTTTGGACATGGGTTGTGGTACGTCAATTCTTGCAATTTTAGGAATGAAACGTGGTGCAAATTATGCAGAATGTATTGATATTGACGAGTGGGCTGTGGAGAATTCTATCGAAAATGGAAAACGAAATGGTGTTAGTTTAGATGCTAAAATGGGTGATAATTCACTTTTAGGAAGCAAACAATTTGACATTATTTTAGCGAATATCAACAAGAATATTTTGATCAGTCAAATTCCTTCTTACATCAACGTTTTGAATGAAAATGGAGATTTATTCTTAAGTGGATTAATGGAGCAAGATTTTGATGATATCTTAGCTTTCTGTACAGAAAATGGTTTGAAATTTGTGTCTAAAAAACAACGAAATGAGTGGATTGCGCTACATTTCAAAAAATAAAATGATATGACAAAATACGCAACGCAACCCATGTGGGAAACGGAAAAAGATTCGGCTGTTGATGTATTGGAACAGGAATCGCACAAATATCAAATTATTGTTTACAATGACGATGTGAATACTTTTGATTGGGTAATCGAGTCGTTGATTGATGTTTGTGAACACACGCCTGAACAAGCGGAACAATGTTCAATTTTGATTCACTACAAAGGTAAATGCGAAGTCTTGACGGGTGAATTAGAAGATTTAAAACCTCGATGCACAGAGTTATTGAACCGAGGTTTGAGTGCAGAAATTATTTAGAATTTCTTAATAATCATATAAAGCAAAATCAGAATCGTCTAATGTTACATTGGACGATTTTTTGTTTTGATCGCTCGCTATATATGAATCATAAATCTTCTCGTAAACATGATTTTCTGTTTTTGTATCTACAACTTCTGTAGATTTTTCTGTAGAATTAATTACAAAAGGAGTAACAACCAATGCTAATAGCAATATACAAGCAGCTGCCCACCAAATATTGAAATGTATAACTTTTGTTTCCTTTTTATCAATAGTCTTCGATAAAATTGATTGTTCTAAATCTTCAAAATAATTAGTTGGAGTTGTATAATTTTCCTTTTGTTTTAAGCTTTTAAGATAAATTTCATCTTCCAAACTCTTAAAATAATTATCAGGAACTTTAAAATTATTTTTTAATCCATTTTCTTTCATATCATACATAAGACAAAAAAAAGTTAAAAAGGTTTAATCTTCATCCTCTAAAAATTCTTTAATTTTTGCAACTGCATGATGATAAGACGCCTTTAGCGCGCCAACAGATGTACCCGAAATTTCAGAAATCTGCTCATATTTCATTTCATCATAATATTTCATCATAAATACTACACGCTGCTTTTCTGGCAAACTTGCGATTGCTTTTTGTAATTTCAACTCAATTTCATCACCTGTATAATATTCATCCGTAGATAAATCATCCGCAATATTCATCGAATAATCTTCGAATGAAACATTTTGTTCTTTAGCATTTTTATGAATAAAATTGATGGTTTCGTTATAAGTAATCCTAAAAATCCATGTCGATAATTTCGATTCATTTTTGAATGAATTCAAATTTTGATAGATTTTGATAAAAACATTTTGAGCAATATCATCTGCATCTTCATGAATCAAAACCATACGACGAATTTGCCAATAAACTCTCTGATGATAATCTTTTACAAGAAGTTTAAAAGCTTGTTCCCAATCCTTATTTAAAATGTGATCTAATATTTTCTGATCCAATTGAATAATATTAAGCTGTAAAGCTATTAAATTTGAAATGATAAACTTCTAATAATTTTGAACATAATCAAGATTTTATATTTTTTTTATGAAATCAAATCCATATTCCACATATACTTAAGTATGAACCTATCAATAAAAGTATATTTCTATTGAAAAATTTATTTGGGCGTTCCTTCGCTCTTTTCCTTTCATTTATACGATTCATCAATTTCTTCTTAATAATTCAATAGCAAGTAATATAAATTGCTCGGTCGGGCTATCCGTTCCAATCTTTTGTAGAAAAAATTAGAAGTTATTACAGAAAATCCAATTCCTACAAAAGGATTTCCACTACTATCCCTAACGCG